>CAZHBU010000019.1:0-32674 GCA_964530865.1 uncultured Sulfurospirillum sp. | reverse complement strand
ATCGATTGCAACTGTAGTTTTACCAGTTTGTCTATCACCAATGATAAGCTCTCTTTGTCCACGTCCAATAGGAACTAGTGCATCAATTGCTTTAAGACCTGTTTGAAGTGGCTCATGAACTGACTTTCTAGCCATAATTCCGTGGGCTTTCTCTTCAACAAATCTACTCTCAGTTGCTTCAATTGGGCCTTTTGAGTCAATTGGATCTCCAAGAGAGTTAACAACACGACCAATTAGTGCGTCGCCAACAGGTACACGAAGAAGACGTCCAAGTCTTTTGACTGAAGTTCCCTCTTTAATACCTTTTCCTGATCCTAAAACAACGATACCAACACTTGACTCTTCCAAGTTTAGTGCCATACCTCTTTCACCATTTTCAAACTCAACCATTTCACCGGCCATTACATTGTTTAGTCCATAAACATTTGCAACACCGTCTGCTGCTGAGATAACTTTACCAGTCTCTTCAACATCAACGTTGAGCTCAAAGTTTTCTATGCGTTCTTGAATGATTGAACTGATTTCGTCAGCTTTCATTTTTGCTCCCACAAATTGCTCCTTAATTTCATTTAATTTCTTCTTTAATTTGAGCAAAGCCCAAACCAAATTCATCTCACTGAAGCTACAACTTTCGTCGAGAACTTGTGAAATATTTTACTTTTCTAAATCAATAATTTAGATCGCTTTTAAAATATGCTCTACCATTTGAGTTTTTAGTCTGTCTAATGAAAAACTAACTTCTACTCCCAAATCGTCTAGCTGAATTTTAACACCTGGGTAATCACTTACCTGTGCATTTAACTTGATATTTGCACTAAATTTCTTACTAAAATTCTCTTCTAGTTTAGTAATTTGTTCTTTGCTAATTTCAAAGTTACTTATAATTTCACCCTCATAAGAATTACTCTTGAGTGAAATTTGGTACTTTAACTCTTTTACTATAGTTGGAATCAAAGGCAAACGATCATTTGCTGATAACAACTTTATAAAGTTAACAGTTTTCCCTTCACTTTTAGTTAATAAAGATAAAACAAATTCCTCTTTCTTCTCATTACTTAAATCAGGAGAGAGTATTATATTGTTAAATTTTGTAGAACTAAATGCACTTGAAATATCATTTATAGATTTTTCAATTGAGTTTATCTCAGAGTCATTACAACTCTTCATCAAAGCATTTACATACTTTTTTGCAATAATTCCCTTCATTATGCAACCTTCTTCATGACTATCTTAACGAGCTCTTCTTTATCAATAGAAATAGAATCTTTATCGAACATCTCATCTAAAACGCTTGTAACAACATCACGTGCCATTCTACGTTTTTCAATATCTGTTTTCTCTTTAAAGCCTTTTTCTAAATTTTGAAGTTCAACATCTGTATCATTAGCAACTTTTTCAGAAAGGAGTTGTGCCTCTTTTCTTGAAGTTTCCACCAAAGATAAAGCGTTTGCTTTTGCCTCTTCTACTTTTGCTTGTGCAGCTTCTTTTGCAGTAACTGACTCTTTTACTTTAACTTGAATAGAATTCAATCTATCAGCGATACCTGCTATTCTACCTTTGTACGCATCTTTAACAAGATCTGCTAAAAGATAGTACATAATAGATGCAAATATAGCGAAGTTTATAGCTCTTGGAACTATATCAGTCTCACCGCTTCCATCGCTTGCCAACAATAGCACTGGTGATAAAAGAAGTAATATGTATCTTAATTTCATCCAGACCTCCTATATATTGCCAAGTTTCTGTTTGATGCTATCTCTAAAAAGAGGTATGTTTGCACTCAAACTCGCTTGAAACTCTGTTTTATCCGCTTCTAAGTCTTTCAAAAACAGCGTATACTCTTCTTCAAGTTCACTCTGCTTTTGTTCTACTTTTTTTGCGGCAATCTCTTTTGCCTCACTTAAAGCTGCTTCTCTAATCTTTCCTGCTTCCGCTTTCGCAGTAAGAACGATTTGATCAGCCTCTTTGTAGTAAGCCTCAACATCACTGGTATTTTTACCTGCATTCTCCAAATCACGCTTTATTGAATCATTTCTGTTGTCAATAAACTCCAGAAGTGGTTTATAAAGTATCTTGTTGAGAAGTATCAACAATGTGAAAAATACAAATCCAGTTACCAGCAAAAGTATTGGGCTAATGTCCAACATGTTTTTGCTCCTTTGACTAATAATCACTACCAAATTTAGTTATAACTAAAAGTGGTCATAACTAAAATTGTGCGGATTTTAACATAAATAAGTAAAAATCTTTATTAAACGGTGGGTAATTATTTAATTTTTTCTAAAAAGTGATTGATTGATTCACTATTTTTAAATTCAATTGTGATAGTATGAGCTTTTGTTTTTGTTTTCAGACCAAAGCTATTTAGTCTTTTTTCTAATGAGGAAAACTCTAAAGTGCTATTTTGTACTGTTTTCTTTTGATTGTCACTTTTTTGTTCAGTAGATTTCAATTTTTTTACTAACTGTTCAGTCTCCCTTACACTTAGTTTTTGTCCTATGATAGTATTTACTACTGTCTCTTCATCTTTTGACTCTAGTCCTACTATGACTTTTGCATGTCCTTGAGAAAGTTTCCCCTCAACTAGTAGATTTTTTGTTTTCTCAGTAAGGGAAAGTAGTCTTAGTGTGTTTGTAATCTGTGTACGACTTTTTTTGATTATTTCAGAGAGTCCCTCTTGAGTAATGTTATACTCTTCAATAAGCTCTTTATATGCAATTCCAAGCTCTATTGGATTTAAATCTTCTCTTTGAATATTTTCAATAATCGCAAGTTCACGAAGATTTTCTGACTCAATATCGGCTACTATGGCTCTTATAGTTCCTAAGCCAGCCTCTTTTGTAGCACGAAATCTTCTCTCACCAGCCAAAATCATATAATCATCATCTTTTTCAACAACTATAATAGGTTGTAAAAGACCATGTTTGAGTATAGATTCACTAAGCTCTTTTATAGCTTTTTCATTAAAATATTTTCTTGGTTGATATGGATTTGGTGAAATTCTATCTAAATCAATCTCTCTGATTAAATCTTTTGAGTTGCCAATTTCTTTGCTATAAGCATCTTCAACGTCATCAAAAATAGCCCCTAATCCTCTGCCTAAAGCTTTTTTTGCTGCCATTTTTACTTCTCCTTTCTACTGAACAAAGTCCAGTAAAAATTCCTCTCACTAAAGCTTGTGCTTTTCACAGAATATTTCATACCTAACTCGCCAATATTGAATTTGCTAAATTTTGATACGCTTTTGAACCAGGTGATTGTACATCGTAAAGTATAATCGGCTTTCCAAAACTTGGAGATTCTGCTAGTTTTATATTTCTAGGAATTACTACAAAATTAGATGTCTCTTCATCAACAAATAGTTTATTTTTAAAGTGTTGTTTCAAATCTGCAAAAACTTGCTTAGAAAGATTGTTTTGCGTGCTAAACATAGTAGGCAAGAAGCCTTTAATTTCAAGTTTTGGATTTATAGTTCTTTTTATAAGCTTAACAGTATTTAAAAGTTGTGCTAAACCCTCTAACGCAAAAAATTCACACTGGATTGGGATAATCACAGAGTTTGCAGCACTAAGAGCATTAATTGTGATGCTTCCTAAAGCAGGAGGTGAATCAATAATAATGTAATCATACTGATCTTTTATCTCTTCAATTTTAGTTTTCAAAATAAGCTCTCTACCTTGTGTTTTAGCATCATAAAACTCTTTTTCAACACCAACTAGACCTATGTTTGATGGAGCAAGATGAAGAGTTGGAAGTGCTGTTTCTAAAATAACTTGTGATAACTTTTTTCTTCCTATTAGTACGTGATATATATTGTACTCATAATCATTTCTATGAATTCCTAAACCTGTTGTTGCATTTGATTGTGGATCAATATCAATCAACAATACTTTTTTTTCAGCAACTGCAAGAGATGCAGCTAAATTTACTGCTGTCGTCGTTTTGCCCACTCCGCCCTTTTGATTTGCTATAGCTATTATCTCACTCATCTTAAACTGTACACCCTTCTGTTTTCTACCTCTATAGAACCGTCATTTAGAAGCTTAGCATCTGCTAATAATTTTTTTTTACCGTCCAAGTGGAAGGTAAAACCAAGACTATTTTGAAATTCTATCTTATATTTACTAAAAACATTCTTCCATGAGATTTTTTCTTTTAGTTTTTCGGTAAATAGTTGCACAAGTTTTTGAGGGGCTATTTGCACATCTAAAGTAGCAAATTGCTCTGGTGCATGGAGTATGTTTAGTCCAATTGAGCCTATAATTGTCTCTTTTATTTTAGTTGTTATGACTCCACCAATTTTTCTGTTTTTTATATAAAAATCATTGGGCCATTTTATCCATACAGTAGAGCCTAACTCACATAAAACTTCTCTCATAATCCAAGAAAAATAGATAGAAATTGACTCCAATTTCAAATCTTTTGGCAAGTGTTTCTCTTCTACACAAAATGACAGATAAAGATTTCCTTCTTCACCTTCCCAAAAGTTACCTCTACTTCCTACACCATCACTCTGAAAATCAACTCCAATTGCATATGGAGGTGTTATAGTTCTCTCTTTTATTTTTTCAATAAGATATCTATGCGTTGAAGGAAGATGCTTAAACCACTGAGTTTCCAACTTCTAACCTTTTTCCTCTTACATAATCAACTACATTCATCTCTTTTTTTGAAGCTGGTTGGACAGTTTTAAGCCTCAAAGCACCATCTCTACATGTAACGATTACACTTTTATCTTCTATAGCTATAATTTTGTTTGGCTTGCCCATATCTTTTATAGGTTCTATATCTTTCAATTTTAATCCAGAATCTAAAAATAGACCAGGCCAAGGGGTATATGCTCTAAACTTTGTATAAATTTGGCTTGCACTATCTCTTTCAAATGAAACTAAGCCATCAGACTTTTTTATTTTTTTTGCATAAGAGGTATCTGAGTTATTCTGCTTTAGAGGCTCGATATTATCGAAGTTTTTCAGTGTTTTAATAGTTAGTTTTGCAGCTATAGTTGAGAGTTCTTCAAATAGCCTATCTACTTTTATATGTTCATCAAGCTTAAAGTATGAAAAACCTAAAATATCTCCAGTATCTAATCCCTCTTCCATGAGCATTGAAGTGACTCCTGCAAATTCATCTTTATTTAGTAAAGATGACTGAATTGGACTTGCACCCCTATATTGTGGTAGTAAAGAAGCATGAAGATTAATACAAGGTGCCATATCAAGCACTTCACGAGGAAGAATCTGACCATAAGCAGCTACAACTATAAAATCTGGCTTAAAAGAGTTTATCTTCTCATAAGCCTCTATATTCTTAAGCGTTTTAGGTTGATAAACTTCTACATGTAAACCGTTTTCTAAAATGTAATTTTTTGTATGAGGAGGAGTTAAAATTTGTTTTCTTCCTACTGGTTTATCTGGTTGAGTAACAAGTAAAGAAACTTTAATATCTTTACATCTAAGAAGCTCTTGTAAAATCTTGGTTGCATAATCTGGAGTTCCCATAAATACTATTTTCATTAACTTTCCCTAGAAGTAAAAAGTGTTCCACCCTTATGAATACCATTAAGCATATAACTCTTAACATCACTTAGGTCAAATCCACTGGACATAAACATATCTTTTTTCCTTTGAAGTAAAAAATCTGCTGATTTTAATTTAGTTACGATGCCACCTGTTGCAAATTCACTTCCCGCATTTAGAGGTAATTCTAACTCCTCCTTATCAATACTATGCACTACTTTTTTTATAACGGCATCACTATATTTTCTAGGATCTTTATCGTAGTAACCATCTATATCTGAAAGAATTATTAGCAAATCAGCTCTAAAATAGTAAGCAACATGAGCGGAAAGTTGATCGTTGTCACCAAATACTAACTCTTCTATTGCTGTTGCATCATTTTCATTTATAATTGGTAAAACATCATGACTTATGAGAGTATCTACTGCACACTTTGCATTTTGAGTTCTTTTTCTTGAATCAAAATCATCTGCTGTTAAAAGTATCTGTGCACCAATCTTGTCAAATTTTGCTAATTTTTTGTTGTATAGTTCTATAAGGTGAGGCTGTCCAACTGCAGCTATGGCTTGTCTATTGGGAAGTGATTTTTTATCTAGTTTTAGTTTAGAATATCCAGCTGCAACTGCGGCCGAACTAACCAAGATAATTTCATGGTTTTTCATAAGTTCTACTAAAAACTCTACTAAATTTAGCATTCTCGTTTTTTCAATACGATTTTGCTCACTCAGTACATGACTTCCTACTTTAACAACTACTCTCATATAAATATCTCCTTTTTCAGGAACAAAGTCCCTAAAAAATTCCTCTCACTAAAGCTCTCACTTTGTGAAGAATTTTTTTACTCTTCTTTTTCTTTTCTCGTTTCATTAACTGCACCTAAAAGTGCATATTTTATAGCTTCTAAGTTTTTTCTTGATATTGAAGAAAATGGCATTACAAAGTATGGTTTTGAGTTATCATAGCCATCATAGCCTTGTACGTCTTGACAATATGCAGGAATATCATCCTCAAAACCAAAATGTTTTCCATTTTTGTTTGATTCAAGTCCTAACATTTTTATAAACTCTTCTGATTTTTCTACAACTTCTTCAGGACTTAAAGCATCACTTCTAGTAAGTGCTATTGCATAAGAGTTCTGTGAAAGATTTTCAGAGAAATTTTTAACCTCTTTTGCCAAAGTTCTATACTGCTCTTCTAGTTCTCTATAGTTTGCGATATCTATCATGAAAAGTAAAAATTTAGTTCTCTCAATGTGCTTTAAAAAATCTAGCCCAAGACCTCTTCCATCACTTGCTCCCTCAATAATCCCAGGAATGTCAGCCATAACATACGATTGGAAGTTATCCGTCTCTACAACTCCTAGCTTTGGAGTTAGTGTTGTAAACTCATAGTTTGCTATTTCTGGTTCTGCATTTGAAAGAACTGAGATAAGAGTTGATTTTCCTACATTTGGAAACCCTACAAGTCCAACATCTGCTATAAGTTTAAGCTCTAGTTTAACGTTTCTACTCTCGCCGTTAATTCCAGGTTGAGCATATGAAGGTCTTTGGTTAGTTGGTCCTTTAAAGTGAACATTTCCAAGCCCACCTTTTCCACCCTCAATGAAAAGTAATTTTTCTCCATCTTTCACTAAATCAAACAGGATCTCGCCAGTATCACCGTCAATTACTTGCGTTCCTGGAGGAACTACTACGTCTAAAGATTCTCCATATTTTCCATAACATTTTCTTGCCATTCCTGGTTGCCCATTTTTGGCTTTTAAATTTCCTGAGCCTCTAAAATGAGATAATGTATGAGTATTTTTATCTACTCTAAAAAAGATACTTCCACCTTTTCCACCATCACCACCATCAGGTCCACCCATGATAACGTGCTTTTCACGTCTAAATGAAACACAACCTGCACCACCATTACCTGATTTTAAATTTAACTGTACATTATCGACGAACATGGGAAACCTTTGTTATTTGTTTTGGAAATTTTAAATTATTTATAATATCTACATGTAGAGATTAAAAATAATCTCGTTAAGGGGAGTTAGGCGGATTAAATCCGCCTAATAATTATGCGGGGATAACAGAAACTTTGTTTCTTTTTTTGTCTTTACGTTTGAACTCAACATGTCCATCTACTAAAGCATAGATAGTATGATCTGTTCCGATTCCAACATTGTCACCAACATGAACTTTTGTTCCACGTTGTCTGATTATGATGTTACCTGCAACTACAAATTCACCACCGAATTTTTTAACGCCTAGTCTACGACCAGCTGAATCTCTATTATTCTGAGTACTACCTTGACCTTTCTTATGTGCCATTAGTTATCCTTTTTTCTAAAATTCTTCTTTTTAAGAAGCAAAGCTTCTTAAAAATTCATCTCACTAAAGCTACAGCTTGCTGAGAAAACTATTTTGGTTCTATGCTTTTATGCTTAAAACTCTAACTTTAGTATACTGTCTTCTAAAACCACGTTTAAGCTTAGAATCTTTTCTTCTACGCTTTTTAAAGATAATAACTTTCTTATCTTTACCGTCAGTTATGATTTCAAGTTCAACTTTTGCACCATCTACGAATGGAGCTCCAACTTTAAGTTCGTCGCCTTTAACAGCTAAAACTTCAGTCACCTCGATTTTCTCTTTTGGCTGAGCGTCAAACTTGTCGAGATCTAAGATATCGCCTTCTTGAACTTTATACTGCTTCCCGCCATTTTTAATGATTGCATACATATGTATGTCCTTTTTTGAAGAGTTTTTTATTAAGAGATGGATTTTAGCGAAAATATCTTTAAGGTAAGGTTAAACTTTAATCTAAAATAGTGTAATGTTATTTAAAAGTTTACATAACACAAACTTTTTAAGTACAATACAAAAACAAAACAAAAAGGTCACCATTTGAAAGCGATACATATATTTTCCATATTTTTACTTGGGTTTATTTTAATTGGTTGTTCAAATAAACAAACACCAATCAAAAAAGAGATTAAAAAAACAGTAAAAATTCAAAAAAAAATAGACAATTATAAAAAAGCAATGAGTTATGAAGATAAAAATGGAGTTATAAAGGGCGATAACTATGCTAAATATAAATACTATTTAGACAAAGCTATTAAAGAAAAAAATCCAAAAGCATATGTTAAAGCTTTCAATAACTATAAAAACCCTATTGGTAAAAAAGCATATATTAAAAAAAGATATAAAATTGTTTCTGAACCAAACAGACAAAAAGCTACTAAATTTGCTATTTTAGCAATAGAAAATAAAAAAAATAAAAAAATTGCTTGTAGCACAATCAAACAGATTGGTAACCAATACATGTTCGATGCAAAAGAGTCATATAAAATCTATTTGGCGAACAAAAAACAGGGTTGTATAAATAAGAATGATAAAAAATTTGATTTTCAATTTACTCCTAGTATCTCTTTTATAAATAAAACGAACGGCAAGAAAGAGTTCAAAGAAAAAAATAAAAAAGTTCAAAAAGAACTCATAGATAACTATGCAAAAAAAGCACTAAACGAAACTTTGGCTAAAGATTATGTAAAATATGATGACAGATGGATAATTCTTTCACAAAGTGCAATAAACCTAGCAAAAATAGAATATAGTGACGGAAATGAAGAGTCAGCAGGCTATTACTTAGCCCTTGCGAAAGATATTATTGAGTCTACTCCATTAAATAAAAACAGATATTATCGATATGACCTAAAAAATGGTGGTGAAAAAAAATACTATCATTACAAACAAAGAAATAAAATTATTAAAATAGGCTCAGACAAAATATTAAATGCACTTTTGAAAATAATTTGAAAAAATATACACTAATTCACGTAGCACTCAAGCATGAAGCCAAACCAATAATAGAACAATTTAAACTACAATGTATACAAACTAAACCTTTCAAAATTTATAAAAAAGATGATATTGCTTTAGTAGTTTGTGGAATGGGCAAACAAAACACGCTACACTTAAAAGAAGTTTTTAAAACATACAATATTAAAAGAGCTATAAACATAGGTATAGCTGGTTGTAAAGACAAATCTATTGCAATAGGCTCTATATTTTGTACAAATCGTAGGCTTGAATACATAAATTATGCTACTTTAACCACGGTTAATAAAGCATTAGATAGTTCAGAGAACCTAAAAACAACTCTTGTCGACATGGAAGCTGAGAGTTTTACATCTATATGTAAAGAGTTTTTAGATATAAAAGATATATATATTTTAAAAATCGTATCTGATCACTTAGATACAACAATACCAAAAAAAGAGTTTGTATGGAAGATTATAGAGAGAAATTTACAAAGCATATCAAAAGTTGTAACTTTACAAAACTAGACATAACTACACAGAATTTTTTAGAAGAAAAAGCTTACATGTACAGATTTACATTTTCTGACATAAAACAGCTTGTAGATATGGCAATAGACTTAGATATGTGGGAAGAAGAGCCTCTACATGTAAAGTGGAAAGATGAAGATAACAAGAAAAAAACCCTTTTACATGTAAAGAAGTTTTATGAAGAGTTGAGACAAAAACCTAAAAGTTATAAAAACTTTGATGTAAGTAGTAACAAACGAGATAAATTTAACTTTTTTGAATATGAAAAAGAGGAGATTTCACTTGGATCTTGTCCTGTAGCAAGTCCAAAAACTAGATGTTGTAACCTCATGACACTTGATGCAGTTGAGAGTTGTGGATTTGACTGTTCTTACTGTTCAATACAATCTTTTTACAATGAAAATAAAATCGGATTTGATAAAAACTTTGCGACTAAACTTAAAAATCTAAAGCTTGATAAAAACAAAACTTACCACATAGGAACTGGACAGAGTTCAGACTCTTTGATGTGGGGAAACAAGCATGGAATACTTGAAGCTCTTTTTGAGTTTGCTGAAAAAAATTCAAATGTAATCTTAGAGTTGAAAACAAAGTCTGATAACATTTCATACCTGCTTGAAAATGATGTTCCTAAAAATATACTATGTACTTGGAGCATCAATACTCCTACTATAATAAAAAACGAAGAAAACTTAAGTGCATCACTTGATAAAAGAGTGCGATGTGCCAGAAAACTTGCAGATAAAGGTGTTTTAGTTGGCTTTCATTTTCACCCTATTGTTGTGTATCAAAACTATCTTGAAGAGTATAAAGAGACAGTAGATGTGCTTTTAAAAAACTTTAAGCCTGAAGAAGTTGTGCTTATAAGCCTTGGTACTTTGACATTTATAAAACCTGTTATAAAAAAGCTTAGAGGAAGAGACTTTAAAAGTAAAATCCTTCAAATGCCCTTAGAAGATGCTAGTGGAAAACAGTCTTACCCATTATCAATTAAAGAAGAGATGTTCAAAGGGGTTTATGGAGCTTTTAAACTTTGGCATAAAGATGTTTATTTTTATATGTGTATGGAAGATGAAAGTCTTTGGAAAAAAGTTTTTGGATATGAATATGCTCACAATGACGAGATGGAGAATAGGATGATAGCCTCATATAAGAAAAAGATACAAAGGTTAAAAAGTGAAATATAGGCTTGACATAAAATAATTTTATTAATTAAAAAAAATATTTTAGAAAATCTTAAGGCTTATGAAGTTACACTTGTTCTTTAGGAATTTTAAATTCTATGGAATAAATCTTCTTTATGATTTAATATATCAAAATGTATAAGATTGCAAATGAACCTTATAAAGTCATAGTTTAATTATACAAAATAAATACTAGTCAAAATACAAACGTAAGTATTTAGGCTATAAGGAGACATAAAAATGAAAGTAGCTTTAGTTACTGGGTCGAGCAGTGGTATTGGAAAAGAAATTTGTAGCGCTCTTAAGGAAAATGGTTATGAGGTCTATGGTGTTAGTAGAAATGAAGGTGAGATAATTTGTGATTTAAAAGACACAAAATCTTTGCAAACAAAAATAAAAGAATTTTTAAAAACTACAGATATTGATTTACTTGTAAATTGTGCTGGTGTTGGTGTTTTTGCTCCACATGAAGAGCTAAAACTAGAACAGATTGAAACATTAATCGACGTAAACTTAAAAGCTCCCATAATTTTAACAAACTTATGTCTAAGAAGTCTTAAAAAAACACAAGGTCATATTATAAATGTAGCTTCAATAGAGGCAACTCGTCATTCAAAATTTTCTGCTTTATATACAGCAACAAAAAGTGGTTTGAGAGATTTTTCATTAGCATTATTTGAAGAATTAAGACAAGCAGATGTCAGAATTACCAACATAAGCCCAGATATCACCAAGAGTAACTTTTTTGACAAACTTCAATTTGAACCAGCATATACAAAAAAAGATACTTATTTACTACCTGAGAACATTGCAAAAACAGTCATACATGTAGTGCAATCTGAGTTTGTCGTAACCGACATAACAGTTCGTGCCCAAAAATTTGAAATTGTCAAAAAATGGTGGTAAAACCATAGTACAATTAATATAACATAGTTAGAATTTAAATTCTAGCTATGTTAATCTTTTAATTTAAACAACTAACTAGTATAATACTGCATGAATAAATTAAGCCTATATTTTTTATATTTTTTTACAATCCTAGTTATTGCTTTTGTAGTTGAGCTTACATATTTAAATATAGTATCTAATCACCATGAAGCAAAAAAATCTAAATTTATCTCTTTAGTAGGACTTCCTGATCTTAGTATTTCAAATGGAGCTAATTTCATACGTCATAGAAGCTATAGTGATACGTTTTCAATTTTTAGTAATGGGCCTGAACTTTTAGAATACTTTCCATCTACTTTTACCTATAGCTATTCAAGCAATCAAAAAAATAATCCATCAAGGATAGAACTTGACCAGTAAAATCAATCATTTTTTAATAGGCTTTGCAATAAGCTCTCTGATAAGACGTGGATCAAAAAGTTTTTTTACTATTTTTGTATTTACAGCTCTTATATTTTTATTGAGTTCCATCCTTTTTATATCAAATTCTATAAAATATGAACTATTTTTGACACTAGATTCACTTCCACAAATTACAGTGCAGAAGCTACAAGCTGGACGGCAAACAAATATGGAAATTTCAAGAACAGATAAACTTCTAAAAATAAATGGCGTGCAAAGTGCAATTCCTAGAATATGGGGGTACTATTATTTTGAAAAAGCTGGAGTTAATTTTTCTATCGTCGGTATAGATGCTTTTGATAAACAGTATAAAAAAAGTTTTGATTCAATAGTACAAAATATAGATTTTGATGAACTTAAAAAAAACAACTCTATGATAGTAGGAGAAGGAGTAAAGAGAGTTTTAAATCAAAACTACTATAAGAAGTTTTTTAACTTTATAAAACCCAATGGTGACCTCAAAAAAGTAAATATAGCTTCTACCTTTAAAAGTGAAACTTCTTTAGAATCAAATGACATTATACTTATGCCAAAAGACTTAGTTATGGAGATTTTTGGCATGAGCCAAAATAGTGTTACAGATATAATACTTGAAGTTCCAAATCCAGAAGAAATACCAACAATTTCTAAAAAAATTAAAAACCTTTTTCCAGATTCAAGAGTCATAACAAATAGTGATTTAAGAGTAAGTTATCAAAATATATTTGATTACAAAAGTGGTATGTTTTTAGCTCTTTTTATTGTAAGTGCTTTTACTTTTTTTATGATAATTTACGATAAAGCTAGCGGAGTAAGTAGCGAAGAAAAGAGAGAAATTGGTATTTTAAAAGCTTTAGGTTGGAAAATAGACGATGTGTTAAAAGCGAAATTTTATGAAGCCTTCATAGTCTCTTTTATCTCTTTTTTAGTAGGTATTATACTCGCTATGTTTTTTGTATATATACTTCAAGCCCCTCTTTTAAGAGATATTTTCATAGGTTATTCTAGGTTAAAACCAGCATTTGAACTGCCTTTTGTATTAGATTTTCAAACTCTATTTTTACTGTTTTTTCTCACAGTCCCTATGTACATAGCCGCCATTATCATTCCTTCTTGGAAGATAGCCGTTACAAATGCAGATGAGGTAATGAGATGATAGAGTGTAAAAATCTTAGAAAAACCTACAAAGATATGATTGCATTAAAAAGCGTAGATATAACATTTAACAAAGGTGAAGTTGTCGTTTTAAAGGGGGCAAGCGGAAGTGGTAAAAGTACCCTACTCTCTCTCATGGCAGGTCTAAATAAACCAACAACTGGAGAAGTAATCGCTCATGGCAAACAGATCTCTAAAATGCCAGACAGTTTTGTGTCCATGTTTAGAAGAGAGAACATTGGCTTTATGTTCCAAAAATACAACTTGATGCCGACACTTAGTGTTTATAACAATATCATCATGCCACTAATCCCTTCCAATCCAAAGGAAGATGAGCTAAATGAAAAAGTCGATAAGCTACTAAACATGTTTTCAATCTATAGTAAAAAGACCTCCCTTGTTAAAAATTTATCAGGTGGAGAGCAACAACGTGTGGCTATTTCACGCGCCCTAATAAATAACCCATCTATAATCATAGCAGATGAGCCAACAGCAAATCTTGACTCTAAACTCTCATTGGAGTTTATTGAGATTATGAGAGGACTTAAAAGTGAAGAGAGGACTATCATCATAGCTACTCATGATCCTCTTTTCTTTGAGTTAGATTTCGTAAATAAAATTATAGAAATGAAAGATGGACAAATACTGTGTTCTTAACTCCTGAAATAATTGCTATCTATATACTTGATGTTATCTTTTTAGTGTTTTCATTTTTTGCTTTTGTTATTAGTATAAAGATAGTAATACACTGGGATATAAACTCAACTACAGCACTCCAATACAGTCTTGAAAAAAAGTCCATCTTAGCTGCTACTATCATAAAATATATTTTTGTGTTGAAACTTCCACTTTTCATCTTTTTTGTTTTTACTAGCGATAAGATTTCTGGTGTCATAACTGGTGCTATGTGCGCTGCTGGTGTTGTAAACTCTATCAGTTTTGGTTTGGAATTGTTTGTATTTAAAATTGTCAATATTTTCATATTTGGATTTTGGATTGCTCTACATGTAAAAGATATGCAAGACGAAAATCTACGCTTTACCAAACTAAAATTCTCTATTTTCATAGTGGCCTTTTTCCTTTTAGTGGCAGAGATTTTTTATGAAATATCATTTTTTAGCTCTTTAGATATTGACAGGATAGTAAGTTGTTGTGGCACTCTTTTTAGTGTTGCTTCATCATCATCTTTTTCACTTATATTTAGTATACCAAATACCATCATAGTTACTGTTTTTTATATAACTTTTTTTGTTTTAGTAGTACTGAGTTTTCTAAAAAGAGAGACTCCTTTTTTAATCATAAATATAATTTTTTTCACTGTTTCTTTACTCTCTTTAATACTATTTTTTGGAACTTACATCTACGAGCTACCAACTCACCACTGCCCATTTTGTTTTTTACAACGTGAGTACAACTATGTGGGATATCTTCTTTATATAGCACTCTTTATAGGTACATTTAGTGGTATGAGTGGGGCAATTTTAACAATGCTAAAGTCAAATTATGAAATGAGATTTTACAGAACATCATTAATTTTTAATACTATATATGTCATCATAGTTACAGCATATCCTATAGTATTTTATATCAAAAATGGAGTTTGGTTATGAAAAATAGAAAGTTTTTTAAATTACTTTTTTTAGAAATTGTCGCTGTTGTTGGTGTAGGAACTTACTTTTTTGTAGATAGTGCTGACATATACAAACTCTTTATGGGTGAAACAGATTTCTATCAACAATCACCAACATGTGATTTACACCTTAGTTCTTGTAAAGCAGACATACCAACTTTTGGTACTTTAGAGTTTGAGATAGAACCAAAAAATATACCTCTTATGGAAAAACTAACCTTCACAGTAAAAAGTACAAAAGATATAGATGAACTTGACTTGCATATATATGCAACTAATATGAATATGGGTTATCACACATTTACGTTAAAAAAAGTAGCTCCAAAAACTTACAAAGCTGAGGGTATTTTACCTACTTGTACCGTTGGTGGCATGATTTGGAATGCTGAAGTTGTAAGTGAAAATAAAGGTGGGCTTTTTACATTCCAAACAGAGTAAGCGTTGGATTTATCTTTTCAAACTTCAAAATCTTTTTGCCTTTATGGTCACGCTTAAAGTTTTTTGCATCATCTAATTCGAAAAACGGTATCAACTCATGTCCCATAGGTCCATAAGTGTCACTTCCTATTACAAAATATGCTTTTCTTGCATCTATCGCATGCTGTGAGTAATAGTCACTTACTTTTATCTCTTTTATACCATCTTTATGTTCAAAATACCACTTCATCATATCTTTAACACCATCAAATGAGTAGTGATTATTTTCATAAAAAATTTGTGCTGCCCATTTTGGATACTTATAGACATACATTCCACAAACTGGACATTTTTCATCTTTAGTTACATGGATTTTTTTCTCATTAAAAACTATACCGCCTACTCTTTTTACATCCCAAAGGTATACTGCTGTTGCTTGTAGATATAACTCTGAATCAAGGTTACAAATCTTTTTTAGCTCTTCCTTTAAATCACTTATCTCAAAAAAACCATCTAAATCTATATCTTGTGGGCATCTTTTTTTATATAGCTTTTTACCCATTGGATAGTATCTTTTTTTATAGACTTCATTCATGGGATTTTTATCTACATGTAGAGTATTTGGTATCTTTACATGTAAGTAAGTTTTTGTTTTTAAATCATACTTTTTAAAATCATAAAGTCCATAATTTTTTCTATCTTGTAAAAGTGCAAACAAAGAAGCATATACTCTTACATTGTTATTTGATTTAAGTTTTGCTTGGTAAGAGGTGTTGAGATATTCTGAGATTTTAAGACCTGTAACAGGACACCACTCAGAAGCATTTAAAAAAAGCGTTAAAAGCGTAATTAAAAATAGTTTTTTCATGGCAATATACTAACATGACTATACTTACTTTACAATTATTTTATAATCATAAGATATAATAACTCATGATTAAAATTTTATATTTAGAAGATGACATAAGCCTTAGTGAAACAATTTCAGAATTTTTGCAAGAGAATGGCTTTGATGTAATCTCTACCTACAATGCAATAGACACACTTGATGAACTATACAATAAAAATTTTGACATACTTGTTTTAGATGTAAATGTTCCAGGAATTGATGGATTTGAAATACTTAAAAAACTAAGAGATGCTGACATCATGATACCCACTATTTTTACAACGACCTTTAACTCCATAGAAGACCTAGACAAAGGCTATAGTCTTGGAGCGGATGATTATCTAAGAAAACCATTTGCATTAAAAGAGTTACTTCACCGCATAAATGTTATATGTAAAAGAAATTTTAACGTATATGACAGTACAATTTTCATCACTAAAGAGATAACATTTGATATAAGAACCAACCGCCTTAAGAAAAATTGTGAATATAAAAAGCTAACAAAAAAAGAGTTAGAACTTTTAAAACTTCTTATAAAAAACAAAAATTTACTTGTAAGTTTAGATACCATTTATGAAACAGTATGGGCAACTAGTGAGACATGTAGCGAAGCAAGCTTAAGAATCTACATAAACAATCTAAGAAAAGTAATTGGTAAAGAAAAAATTATAAACGTTAAAAAACAAGGCTATATGCTTGTTATTTAAACTACCAAAAAACCAAAGCATAAGAAAAACAATCATCAATGTTGTTGCTATATATCTTACAACTACTATTTTATTGGTTTTAGTCCTGAGTTACATGTATATAACTAACCAAGAAAAAAACCTCTTTTCACTACAACAAGAGCAGATAGATATTCAAGCCCAACAAATTATAAATGAGCTTGAAGTACTTGACGATAACATCATAGAAGAGGTAGCTTTTTATCCAAGATTTGACAAAATAAATTCAGCTATATATGACATAGATAAAAACCTTATATTTTCTACTTTTAGTGAAGAAATAGCTATTTTTAGTACAAAACATCTTTTTAAAGATGACTTCATATACTTTATTTACGAGGTCGAGCCATACTATCTTGGTGCTGCGTATCTAATCATACAAAAACACAAGACATATGAGTTCAACACAGCATTTACAAAGATAGTTACTATTGCACTTTTAATTATACTTTTTTTGATTATGACTTCCTTTTTGATTGTAAAAATACTGATTAAACCGTTAAGTGATAATGTAAACTTACTAGATAAATTTATAAAAGATACAACACATGAACTAATCACTCCTACAAGTACAATTCTAAACAATATAGAAATACTTGATTTAAATACGATTAATGCAAAAAATCTCATAAAAATAAATCGTATTAAAATAGGTGCGACTACAATTTCCAATATCTATAAGGATCTCTCCTTTTTACTACTAAATAATAGACAAAAATCAAATAATATAACCCTAAATATATCAGAAATTCTAAACCAAAGAGCTGAGTATTTCAAAGTTCTAGCAGACAATAGAAATATAGAATTTGCAATCAATATTCAAGATGATATATATACAACAATTGATACTCATAGAGTTGAAAGACTCTTTGACAATCTAATCTCTAATGCTATTAAGTTTTCTACTCAAAATGCAACTATTTTTATCTCTTTGAGTAGTACAGATAACTCTGAAAATATAGAGTTTATCATAGAAGATGAAGGGATTGGTATGAAAAACAGTGAATTAAATGAGATATTTACAAGATATAAAAAGTTTAACAGTAACATTTGTGGATTTGGCATAGGCTACGACATCATTAACTCTATCCTAAAAGAGTACGCTATAGATATAAAGATAATCTCTCAAAAAAATAGAGGAACAAAGGTGATTTTAACATGGTAAAACTACTCTGCCTTTTAATAACTTCTATATATCTCACTGCAAATCCATATAAGACTGACTGTATATACTGTCATAAAGATAAAAACGAGTTAAAATATTTTATGGGACAGTATAGCCTAAAGTATAGCAGTGAAAAAAAGATAAAAAAAGCTCTTTTTAGATTCCTAAAAAATCCAACTTCAAATAAATCAATCACACCATATGGATACATTGTAAAACATGGCTTTAAAGAAAATAGTAAACTAAATGATGCAGATTTAAAAGAAGCAATAAATACTTACTACGATAAATACAATGTAAGGCAATTTATCAAGTAAATTTATAATTATTTAACAATTTTTTGTTAGACTAATAGTAAATAATACATAAGGAAAAATAGTGAAAAAAACTCTACTGAGTATATGTATACTCGCAATTGGCTTAAGTGCGGCACAAATGAAAAACTATAGAACAGTGCCAATGGATAAAGCAACTTTAGTAAAACAAGGTAAAGAGAAGATGTATTGCAGTGTGTGTGGTATGACACTGCCTATGTTTTACAAAACAAATCATGTTGCTGATCATGATGGTGTGCACGACCAATACTGTTCAATCACATGTGCTATTGAAGATAAAGTTGTCAATGGTAAAAAACTAACAAACTTTAGAGTTGTTGATAATACAACCCTAAAACTTATTTCTTCAAAAGATGCTTTTTTTGTAGTTGGTAGTAAAAAACCAGGGACAATGAGTAGTATAAGCAAGTATGCTTTTGGAACAAAGGAAGCTGCTTTGACATTCAAAAAAGAGAATGGTGGAGAGATTATGAGCTTTGATAAACTTGTTAAACTTGTTGAAAAAAATCAAGCTAAAGATATGGCAGCTACTAAAAAAAGACAAGCAAAAGCTATCAAAAAAGGCTCTATGATGTACAATAAAATGTGCAAAAAAACAGATAAAAAATTTATCTCTACTGCTAAAGCAAAGACCTATATAAAACACAGTGGAATCTGTGGAAATATCAAAGGTAAAAAACTCCAAGCAATAGCTATGTATCTAGCCAAAACCAACAGATAATACCCATCAAACTAATATAACTCCCTTTTGTTTTACAATTGGGAGTTTTAATAAAACCTATGAATCTCTTCCATAATATTTGAAAAATCTATGTCGTCACCTTTTTCTTTCAAAAATGAAACTAGGTATTTTTCACTCTCTTCCAGACCACTTTTTTTCTCTATCTCTAAAAGTTCACTATAAAGATCTGCAATAACCTCTAAGACAAACTTAGAAATACTCTTTCTAGCAGCATGATACCCTATAATCTTGCCAGTATCTGTGTCTTTTCTACACTCAAACTCAGTAAAAATCCAATAGTATCTTCCATCTTTTGCCAAGTTTTTTACAACTGCATTTATGTTTTTACCTTGTGAAATAGTTTGCCAAAGAAGTTTAAACACAACTCTAGGCATATCAGGATGACGAATCATAGAGTGAGGTTTACCCATGAGCTCTTCTTTAGAGTAGCCACTTACTTCTATAAAATAGTCATTACAAAAGGTGATTTTACCCTTTTCATCAGTTTCACTAACAATATATCTTTTAGGATCTAACTCTATCTCTTCATCTAATGGTATTGGTTTTGACATTTTTTATCCTTTTAAAGATTACCATTGAGGTAATTAACAAGTGCTGATGATACGTCAGAAAAAGCAAAAACTCTTTTTCCACTGTTTTTATCAGCAAATTTTTGTGCTTCTTTTTTTGATTTAAAGGCTACTAAATCATCTCCTGCTGGGCTTGTACTTGTACTTCCATAAACATAAAAAGCATCTCTACCTTTTATCTTATCTAAGCTTATAAAGTCTGTCACATAAATGCGCATGTCACTATCAGACTTTACATTATATTCTGGCCATTTACCAGGTCTATGGTAAAATTCAAACATTGATTTTGGACTACAAAAAAATATCTCTTTACCACTTCTCACTTTTATGCTTGCTATCCAAGTAGGAGCCTTATATACTTTTACTTTTCGTATCAAACCTATTTCATCTTTTGAAACGTGATAAGTCTCAGCAAAAACGAAACTACTTAAAAGTAAAACTGCTAATAAAATCTTTCTCATACTAAATCCCTCTTTTTAAATACTATATAACCTAATGTTGAAAATACTAAACCTAAAACTACTGGATACGCTATGGAAAACAGAACAAATACCCAATGTTTCATAGAATCCAAAATGTAAAAAGCTACTGGCCCCATAACAGTTAGTTCTGGATCAAACAAGCTTATTGCAGCTACTCTAAAAATTTCCATTGGATTACTCATTGCAATTGCTATAATCATCCCTTCGTCATATCTGTTTTGCATCATAAGAGATATAAGTGCAATATCAATAAAACTAAGCAAAAATATCCAAACGAAAAATGCAATCCCTAAAGCGACTTCAGAAGATTTTACAATTGAAGAGATAAAAAAGGCAATCCCTAGAAATGCAGAACTAAGAGAAAAAAGAAGCCCTGTGTAGAGTAAAAATATATCCCAAGGAATTGAAGCTCCTTTAAAAGTACCATAGATTATTGCAATAAACATAGCCATAAAAACAGGTAAAAAAACCGTTATAAAACGACCTGCAATCTTTCCCCAATAGTACTGTTTAAGTGAGATTGGGAAAGAGAGCATATACTCTAAGATATGATTATCTCTATCTCCTGAAATAGACCTTACCGTTGTTATGAGTATAAAGATAGGCAAAATAACAATAGTCACTTGAATATACATAAGTAAAAGACGGCTAAGCCCACTAAATCCCATCACTTGTGACTCTGTAACACCTGCAATAAAAAACAGTGCTATCAAACCACCAAATACAAGAGAATATACTAAAAACCACTTTGCTCTAATAGACTCTTTTAGGTCTAAAAATGCCACTAAAAACAGATTTCTCATTTGCTACTCTCCAGTATCTTTTTTCTTATTTTTGGGTTTGTCATATTTTCCCCTCTTAACATTCTTAGTTTCATCTCTTCAAAACTTATCATTTTTTTTCCATTTTTCTCATAAGCTCCAAATCCGTAGTGCATTGGAGTACCATCATTTATGGAGTAAAAAGCATTGTCTGATTTTACCCATTTTTTAGTGTCTAGTGTAAAAACCCAGCTAACTAAACCAGTATCTTCTTTCACATTTTGCTCAACCCATAAAACCATGCACCCAACGTCATCAAAAAAGTGAGTTTTACCATCACTTGTGACACTCTCAGCGGTGTACTTCTTGCCTACTAAAAACATATTGCATTGTGGGCACTGAATTTGGTTATCTTTAAACTCTAAAGGCTCTTTATTGGTATTGACTATATCTGTTGGGTTTTCAACTTTTAAAAACAAAAATGCTCCTACGAGTATAAGTATAGGGAACAGAACTAAAATAGCCTTTTTCATCACTTGCCTATCTTTATAATTCGTTTTTTAACTTCTTTAAAATCAACTATCTCTTTGTCAGTTTCTGGTTTAGTCTTGTAAGCCATAAAACCATATGCCATAGGAGATACATTTTCACTTGTATAGATAGCTTTTTTTGCATCTATCCATTTACCAGTGTCAAAATCTGTTATCCATAGAACTGCATCTTTTTCCCACTCTATTTTTTCATCATGAAACCAAAGAATGGTGCAACCAATGTCATCAAACATATAACTCTTACCATCTTTAGGATTTATTGCTTGAACTGTATGTTGTCTATCGCTCACAACCATAGCACATCTAGCACACATGTCTCTATCCCAGTGTACATCATGCAGCTCAGTTGTTATCTTCTTCTCACAGCCCATCAGAAAAACAATGAGCAGTAGTAAAAAACTAAATCTTCTCATCACTAACTATCTTTCCTAAATCCATATAAATTTGTCTGTTTATGATGCCTTCAAGCTCATCGAGTCTATGCGTTACAAAAAGAGATATTTTTTTATCTTCATTCTCTTTTAAAAGCCTATAAAAATTCTCTCTTGCTTTTGGATCAAGATTTGCCGTTGGTTCATCATATATACTTATGCTCCCACTGTTAGCTAAACTAATTGCAATCAAAAGTTTCTGCTTCATACCACCACTAAGTTTAAAAAATGACTTTGAAAGATTTGGTTTTAGATCAAGCTCCATCTCTTTAGCATAATGATGTATTCTCTCTTTAGGAGTTCCGCTACTTACGACAACGTAGTTTATAAGCTCATCAAGACTAAGCTTGATTGGTGGTGGAAGTTGTGGTACAAAACTGATGTTTTTCAAAACTTCAACTCTGTTTTTCATGGGATTTAGTCCATCTATAAAAACTTCTCCGTTATTTGGGATATAGTACCCCAATATAAGACGAATGAGCGTTGTTTTTCCTGCTCCATTTGGTCCCATCAATGCCACATGGTCGCCCTCTTTAAAACTTACACTTACGTTATCAAGTGAAATTGTGTTTCCAAATCTTTTTGTTAAGTTAGTTACTTCTATCAAACTAGCCCTTTCAACCTAAAATCAAATTTTAGTGCATCTTGGTGACACACATCTATACAGCGACCACAAAGCGTGCAATCTCCACTCTTTATGTACGCAGTTTTAATACTTTTTTCTTCTACTTGTTTTGCATATTTTGCTTTTGTTATCTCTAAAACCTGATTTTCAAAACAGACATCATGACAAACCATACAGTGGTCACAATTGTCATTCCACTCAATTCTGGTGGCACTTATGACGCCTAAATAACCATAAGTAGTTCCTATTGGACATATATATCTACACCATGCTCGACGCGAATAAAATATCTCTAAAAGTAAAACGGCAAGTACCCAAACCAAAGCTACACTCCAGCCATAGGCAACAAATCTACTTAAAATTCCAACAACATTAAATGTCTCAAAAACAAGATACCCACTTGTAAAACTTAAAATCAAAAACATAGCCCAAAAAACATGTCTTACTCTGTTGTCAAACTCTCTTTTTTTGATAATCTTCTTTTTTACTAAAACACTATTTATCTTTTCACCAATTTCACTCAAAAGACCATAAGGACAAACCCAAGAACAGTACGTCCTTCCACCAATAAGAAGATAAACCAAGATAATAGTAACTGTACCAATAACCATGTTAATCGGCATATGATAAGATGCTAGATATACTTGCATAGTAACATAAACATCAATAAGATGAAATCCTAAAAAACGAGACCCATTCATGGTTCCTTCAAGCATCTGAATATCAATAAAAAACGATAAAAAGAAAGTGAGATGGATAGTTACAATCACCAACCATCTTTTTGCCCTAAGGCTTAACTTTTTTTTACCCTCTTTTGTTGTCTCTATAAAAGTAGATAGAAACGATGTTCTACTTATTGTTTCCCTACCATTGAACTTATCCATTTTTTAGCCTTTATTTTACAGCTTCTGCTCTTGCTTTAAACTCGCTTATCTCTTTAGCTAACTCTTTGAAATCATCATCATTCATATTTAGTAGTAAACCTCTCATGATAGAGTTTTCTACTCTTCCTGTTTTAAAATCTACCAATGATTTATATACCTGCTCTTCATTATGTCCAAAAATCTTTGGTCCCATCATCTTTTTACCATTTTGCATACCAGAACCATCGGCTCCATGACAAGACGCACATCTACTTCTATACTTATCACTCACTTTAAAAGTACTCATGTTTCCAGCTTTAGCTCTTAAAGCACTTATTTTATCATCTTCTTTTTCTCTATCAGTTTTCTGTTCTGGTGCCAAGTTACCTGACTTTGCCAAATTTTGTTTTGAGATATCTTCTATAACTTTTCCAGCCTCACCACCTTGAAAAGCAGGACCCTTTTGATATGTCATCACCATTAGACCTAAAACTACGATTGCTGATATTAGTACTACTATATTTTTCATTATTTTTTCTCTCTTAACTCTTTGATTTTTGTATTGAACTCTGAAATTTCAGATGATAGTTGATTTATCTCTTCCTCGCTCATCATCTTCACTAGATCTGTCATTAAAACATTCACTTTTTTCCCACTCTTAAAATCCATAATACTGTTGTATATAAACTTTTTATCTTTGCCTAAAAGTGATGGTCCTATGATACCATTGGCATAGTCATTGTGACAAGCGGAACACTTTACGATAAACTTTTTACTTAATTTACTAACAAGCATTGATATTTCTACTTTCTCATAAGGACTTCTTACTCTCATATTAGCATCCATAGGCGTATATGTCTTAGTTGTCACTTTATTATAGTTAAAGTAGTAAGCCTTATCTTTATGTCCTACTTTTAGATTTTTAGTATCTAAATCTTTGATTTTTTCTTCTTTATAATCTTTGTTTTCTACAACTTCAATTTTCCCAGCTTCTTGTTTTACTTCTACTTTTTTCTCTTCTTTTTTCTCACTACATCCAACTATAAATACTATAGTTACTAAAAATATAATTAGTTTTCTCATTTTTTGCCCTTTTCATAATAATCTTTATAAGTCAATCTTGATTTTACTACAATCGCAGGAGTATCAACAGGACACAGCTCTTCACAAACGCCACAACCAACACAACCATCATAAATTTCAGGGTATCTCCCGCCACCTTTATGAGGAACCATAGCAATCGCACTTAATGGATTTGGAAGTGGACACATATCTGCACAGATAGTACACGCCTTACCATTAAACTTATCTAACTTTTCTAAAACCTCTTTCTCTTGGTCTGCAGAATGAGAATGTGAATGGATTGTGTCTATATGCTTCTGCGGAACTGGTTTTTTTGTAATCCCAATACAACTATCAGGATTAATAAGAACCGCAACTCCCATATGTACATCTTCTGGTTTTTCAGTATGATGATCTAACGCTCCACTAGGACATGCTAACACACAAGGAACTGCACCACAAAGGTAACAGCCTCTCTCTCTTGCATCTATATAAGGTGTTCCCACCCCAAAACCTTTTGCAAAATCTGCTAACTTTATAGAGTGGTAAGGACATACTTGTAAACACTGTCCACACTTAATACAAAGTGCCAAAAATCTGTCTTCGTCAACAGCCCCTGGTGGTCTCAATCTGTTTTCATCTGCTTTTAGATATGGCGAACCAACAACTCCACCTGCTAAAACTAAGCCTAAAACACCTAGTGTTGAGTATTGTATAAACTCTCTTCTTTCAACTTTTAATTTTCCAGGAAACTTTTTGCTTCCATCAAAATCACTATTCGTTAGTTTTGCCATTATTTCCTCATCGCTACTTTTGGTTTTGCATCTTCTAGCAAAAATATAGGCTCAGAAAATGGAGCCAATTTTGCCAAAAAATTCAACATTGAAATTACAGGAGAACCATAAAAAAACTTGACATTTGGATTGTAAGTCCAAAGCTGATCTGCGTACTTATATACACGGTGTGGCGTATCTCCTACGCCATTGCCATCTTTGTCAAATCCTTCATAATTATCCCAATAATTTCCTTCAAAATCATTTTCATCTGTTTTACTACCACGAGAATCATTTACTATATCTTCTATATTACCTTGAATATTGTTGTTTTTAAGTATATTGTTTTCACTTATAGAGTGAAAGTGCATTGCCTCTGCATTGTATAAGATATTGTTGTTTTCTATCCAGTTATGCTCATCAGGCTCAAATGGTGAACGGTCAATGTATAGTCCTTGAGCATTATATATAACAGTATTGTTTTTTAGTGTAAAATTACTTACATCTTTTAGCCCTATTCCCATACCAGTTGCACCTAGTGAGCTTTTAATAACATTGCCAGTTGCAACTGAATCTTTAGAGTACATAAAAAAGATACCAACTGAATTGAACTTATACTTGTTATTTCTAATATAGTTTTTTCCTGCATACATAAAATGCAAAGAGTACCTACAATACTCTCCATAGTTATCTTCGATCACATTACTGTGAGAATACCAAACAACCATATCACGTGAGCGTATAAGTGAATTACCTTTTATCAAGTTTTTATGAGAGTACCATAGTCGTAAACCATCTCCTCTTAAACCTAAATCTACATCTTTGGATGTTATAGTATTGTTTTGTACAATAGAATTACTAACATTGCTCATATCAATTCCAAATAGTGAATCTCTAATCTTCATATCAGAAATCTCACACTGATTTGAATCACTAATAGCAATCGCAGCATCAAGTTTATCGTGCCTATCACCGCTATTTTGAATTGTCATATTTTTTAGCGTAACGTATGAGCTTGTTACTCTTATAACCGTACCATTGCCTTCTCCATCAATGATAACGCCATCTTCAACTCCAATTATGCTCAAAGGTTTGTTTATAACTATACTTCCTCTATATATCCCTGCTTTTAGCTTTAAAATAGAGCCAACTTTAGCACTATCTATAGCATGTTGCAGTGCATTGGCATCTAAGAAGGTTACTAAGATGAGAGATGAGAGAAGTAATCTAAACATCAATATTCACTTGTCTCTTTAAGAGCTTTACTCTTTGCTAAAATCGCCAACAAAGACAGAAGTGAAATAGCCACTATAACAAAGAAACCTGTTGTTGGATAAGAGTGAGTTATAAACTGTGCTACTTTCCCATCACCAAATACTGTTGGCATAAAAGGTTTTATATTAAATGCTCCCCAATCATGAAGATTATGTCCAAACCAGTAGAGCCAATAAGCATAATCAGCTATAAAAAGTAGAGGTAATGCAACAGGAACGAACATTAGATAACTTAAGAATTTTGAATTATAAACCATAAATAGAATCATAATCATACTTAAACTTAAAAGTGCATAGATTCCAATCTCACGTTCAAGCTGTCCACCAATCCACATAGGATCCATACCAATATAGTGATTGATTGTGTTCATCTCATGCACTTCACCACTAAATCCATCAAAATGGAAATATACAGGGATTCCTTCAGGGAATGCCTCTTTTGGATAGTTTGGAGCCTCAAGTGAAACTGCCCATATTGGCAGTGAAGCAACTCCAATTTCACTAGAACTCTCTATCATCTTTTTAAGATCATTATGAGCCTCTTTAGGTGTTGTTGTACTTTTGTACATAACTTTGTTATATAAATTCCATACTTTTACTGCTAATGGTGAGATTTCATCTACTTTTTCACCATAAATCTTATTTAGAGTTCCATGGTAAGCTACCATAGGAAACGTAAATGAAAATGTCAATAAAAGCAGTGCCACGATAGTAAATATCTTTGATTTTTTAAAACTTGAATGCATTGTTTTTCCTTAAAACTGTTCTTACATGTAGACACCATTGTGTCTACATGTAAGAGAGACCGAAGTCTCTCTTTGTATTAGAATAGATTTGCGTTTGAATCTACCCACTTAAGATACTCTATGATATCTTTTATCTCTGCATCACTCATGTTTTGGTTAGGCATTTTTAGATTAAAGTAATCTATCATTGCTTTTACATAAGGATCATTGAACTTGTGCTGTGGATTTTTAATAAAATTAGCAACCCATTTTTCACCATTTTCATGACGAGAAAGAACACCTGTCAAGTCTGGACCAGAACTAACTTTTCCAATAACGTGACAACCATTACATCCACCTTCTGCAAATGCGTTTTCGCCTTTTGCTGCCGCTGGTGATTGTTTAGTTGCTATCAATCTTACAAGTGCATCTTTTGCTCTAATTCCAACATCAGCTGTTTTAACCATAAGCTGCCAAATCATGTTTTCGTAAAGAATAGCTTTATCCATATCGCCAGCTTTTACCGCTTCATCAGCAAGTTTTTTCTGAGCAGGAATCTGTCCATACTGGTCAAATGCATCAGTTACCAAATCAGCTACAACTTTATGATCACCAAATTTATTCTCTTTTAAGAACTTAACAACGCTTTGTATAACAGCGTCAGTTGCAGCATTTACTGCTACTGTTTTGTCATACTCAGCTTTAAGCTCAGCTTTACTCATTGTTTTCATTTTGAGTTTTTGTGCACTAACATACTTTTTGCTAGGATCTTTTACCATAAGGTAACCCATCATCTCTAAGTGAAGAGCTGAACAAAATTCAGTACAGTAGTAAGGAAAAACTCCCTCTATATCTGCAATAAACTCTATTGCAGCAGTCTCGCCTGGTTCAAGTGATGCGTGTACATCATAATGATCAACAGTAAAACCGTGAGTCTCATCTTGAGCACGCTCTAAGTTAGTCATATAAATTGTAACTTTATCGCCTTTGTTTACAGTAATTCTCTCAGGGTTTATGTGAGAACGAACCAGAGTTGCATAAACAGTTACGTTTTTGCCTTTTCTTACTATTCTCTCTTGACCTGCTAGAGTTTTACCTCTATGAATCTTACCTGTTTTAGTGTTAGTTCCCATTGGGTATCTAACTGCTGGGTGAAGTTTGCTTGCACGAATTGCAACTGCCTGGTGAGGTTCACCTAAAGGCAATGGCATATCAACTAACAAGTCCATAGTTTTTCCACGTATGTCAATCAACTGGTGATTTTGTGGATGAAGAGGACCAACAGGCTGAAATCTGTCAATAGAGAGCTTGTTTAGAGCGATAATATAATCTCCCTGAGGATCAGCAGATTTTCCTTCCATACCAGCTAAGTGACCGATGTTATAGTGAACATTTTCTTTATCTAAAACTTTTAAAGTCTTATAGTTCCACTTTACAACTTGAGAATCAACATATAATGATGTATAAATTATACCATCTTTCCACTCTTTACCATACTGGTTATGTAGAGGTCCCAGTCCTAGTTCTACCTGTCCATGAAGTGACTTTGTCATATCAAGGATTGGTATACCATAAGGATCTTTACCTATATACTCTTTTGCATCAATTAACTTTTTGATTTTTGCAAAATCATAAACTGAAGCGTGAGTATCTAGCTTACCACATACTACTAAAAACTTTCCATCTGGAGATACATCAACACCATGAGGTGATTTTGGCTCAGGAATCAAGAAAAGTGCGTCATTTTTAACTGCAATTTCCATAGGAATAACTCTATGGCCATTAACGATTTTTACATTTTTTGGATCTTTAGCAACTTCTGCTAATTTCTTCCAATTATATACATGTAAGAAGTCAGTATCATTTCTACTCATACCAGCTTCATTTGGAGGATTTCCAACTTCAATACCACCAGTATACATCTCTGAGTTAAATGAGTTCGTAAAACCCCAACCAAAACTTGCACCTTTTCCTGCATCTGAAAGATCTTGCATATAAGGAGGCATCTCTATAGTAAATGAGTCATCTTGTTTAATTCGACCTATTTTTGGGTCAAACTTCCACATTGTTACACCACCACGATAAGTCTCTTTGTACTCTTCTATTGGGTGATAGTTGTTATCCAATGGAGCACCATACTGTGCTGCTTCTATGATATACTCTGAGTTTGGAGTAAAGAAAGATCCACCATGATCTGATTTAAAAACAGGGTTTACAACAATCTGTTTTGTTTCAAAGTCATGTAAATCGATAACTGCAATTCTAGGATTTGCTTTGTCGTTGATTACCAACCATTTTCCATCATATTTTCCATCAGTTTCTGAAAGACCTGGATGGTGAGTATCACCCCAGTTTATCTCTCTTCCTCTAATATTACCTTGTCTAAGAACTTTTAGAGAATCTACATCATAACCATACCCCTGCCAAGGCTCTGGAGTAAATACAGCTATGTACTTTAAAATTCTCATAGATGGAACACCATAAACGATCACTTGACCACTCTGTCCACCTGAACTAAATACTATATACTCATCACGCCCGCCCGTTGGTAAGTATGTCTTTGCCGCACGAATTAAATCTTGCTGGCTTAAACCTCTCTCTTTCATTATCTTTTCAATTGCACTATCACTATTAGCACAAACTGCTGTAGTTGCGCTAAGTGCAACCGCTGCAGATAAAAAAGAGACCTTCTTTAAAATGTTTTTCATCACATTTCCTCCTTTTATTTAAAACCAATGACGCCATTATAGAGTCACAACTTATTTATTTCATTGATACCTATCAAAGATATCCTTATGAGATTGTACATTAGCTTTGGTTTCTTTTGGGTCGCTAAAAAATTACTCTATAATATAACCTAGTTTATTCACTGTTTTTACTATCTCTTCGCCTATTTTTTTACGAAGTTTAAAGATGAGATTCTTTAAAGCACTAGGTGGTGCTTCTTCATAAATGTATAGTTTATCTTCTATAGCCTGTTTTGTTACTAGAGTCCCACGGTGGGCTAAAAGAATTTCAAAAAACTCAACCTCTTTGTGTGTTAAGCTTATATCTTTATCTTTACATGTAAGAACCTTATTGTCATAATCATATTTACATGTAGAGTTTAATCTAATAACCGTTTTTGTTTTCTCTTCCAATACTTTTGCACACTCTTTTAGAATTCTATCTAGCTCACTCTCTTTAATAGGTTTTACAATATACTCTACCAAAGAGAGTTTAATTGACTCCAATAAAAAGTTTTGATCTGTATATGCACTAGTTACAACTATAGGAGTGTTATTGTCTGATTCTCTTATTTTTTTTATGAGTTCTAATCCGTTCATTTTTGGCATTTTTATGTCTGTGATGATGATATCTGGGTTATTTTTGTCATAGAGCCTTAGTGCCTCTTCACCATCTTTGGCACTATAAACTTTATCAACAAAAAGAAGTAAGACTCTTTTAAAGCTATTCCTTACACTTTCATCATCTTCAGCTAATAAAATTGAACTTTTGTTCAAAATAATCTCATACTTTTCTTGCATAAACCTGCCTTTTACTAAAAAGTTATGTTACCATTGTTTTTATAAAAAAATATTTAGGCTCTTTATGAAAACCATTAATTTTACTAAACGATATGTCCTTGCCCTTACTATCATAGCTTTACTTTCTATACTAGCATATATAAATTTAAATAAACTACTAAGTGATCAATCAAACGATGCAAGACTCATAAACATGAGTACAGACCAAAAAATTATAGCTAGACAAATAGCCTTTTATGCCATATACTACAAGATAGATAAACTAAAAGTAAACATTAAACATATGGAAGATGCCCATAAAGAGCTAACATCCTTAGCAATGTCAAAAGATCTGTCTAAGATATATTATGGAAAGGAGGTTTGGCTGGACAATCAAGTAACAAAATACCTTTTTCATGCAAAAAGATTTTACAAGAACAGAGATGGACAGAGTCAAAACTATGTACTAAAAAATTCTCAAAAACTTATAACAGAACTTGATAAAGCTGTTGGAATCTACTTAAAAGAGGCTCAAGCAAACACTGAAAAACTAAAACAGATAGAGCTACTTATTTTAGTGATGACACTTACAACCTTACTCTTTGAAGCACTTTTTATCTTTATGCCCGCAAACAGAAGCATAAACAGAAAAACAAAAGAACTTGAACGTGAAAAAGATTACTCAAATGCAGTTATTGAGTCTAGTACAAATGCCATTATTACTCTTGACAGTCGATTAAAAATTAGGACATTTAACAAAAAAGCAGAAAGTATCTTTGGTTATCATAGAAATGAGATGATAAATAAGCCCTATTTTAAAAAAATAGTTCCAACAGAATTGGATGGGGATGAAAATGACAAGGAAGTTGACGCTATAGACAACAATGGACGTAAATTTCCTATTAGAATTTCATTTGGCAAGAGTGGAGAAAACAGAGATTTGGCGATAGTTGCCAACATACAAGATATTTCTAAAGAAAAACTAAATGACAAGATGCTACAACAGCAGGCAAAATTTGCTGCACTTGGAGAGATGATAGCAATCATAGCTCACCAATGGAGACAACCACTAGCACAACTTGGTTTTAACTGTATGTACATAAAGAAAAAAATTAAAGATCCAGAGCTTATTGAAGAGGCAGAAAAGAATCAAGATATTATCCAGTTTATGTCTGAGACTATCACTAACTTTGAAGACTTTTATAAAAAAACAGACAGTAGTGAATTTAATCCTACCGTTTCAATAAACCAAGCACTAAAAATAGTAGACTCAACTCTATCTCTCAACCAAATAACACTTAATCAAGAGATAGAATCTCAAATAAAGATTTATGGAAATGCAAACTCTTTAGCTCATGTTGTTCTCTCTATCGTTCAAAACATAAATGACGTAGTTAAACTGCGTAAACCCAAAAACCCATCTATAGACATCTCTTTACAAGATGGAAAAGAAAATATTGTGTTGCGTATTAAGGACAATGCAGGAGGCATAAAAGTAGAGCCTATTGATGATATATTTAAACCCTTTACTAGTAAGAAAAAAACACCTTCAACAGGAATTGGTCTTTACATGTCCAAGCTAGTCATACAGAACCAATTTAAAGGTAGCATTGAAGCTTCAAA
>CAZHBU010000018.1:0-32897 GCA_964530865.1 uncultured Sulfurospirillum sp. | reverse complement strand
AACTAGACTTTTATTTCGATTTTTTAAATGTTGCACTTATGACTTGAATTTACAAGTTATATAGTCTAAGTATTTTAAAGAAGATAATAATTGATTTTATATGCCATTTATGGCATAATTACAAAAAGGATTTTCAATGACAAAACAAGAATTAATCAAAAAAATAAACCATAGAAAAAACCAAATAGGTATCAGTATTGAAAATCTTGCAAAACTAAGTAAACTTGGTATTAGAACAGTAAATAGATTTTTTGCAGGTGAAGATGTGAAACTAAGTACCGTAGAAAGCTTAACAAACTTACTAGGACTAGATTTTGCAGGGAATGAAGTTATGCCTTTAAAAGAGTTAGAAAAACAAAGAGCAAAAGATAAAGCACTATTTATGGCTTCATTAGTACAAAGTACATCAGCACTAGAAGTTCAAGGATTAGAGCAAGACTCTCTAAATAAAATCATATCAAAATTTGAAAAACAGTTTTTACAAGGTGAGTATAAAAATAGATTGTGGGTAGCATAATGATAGATAGTACAAAATCTATAGATAATGCTACACCACTTGATGATATATCAGGACTAAAACTACCAAAATCAAAATCATACTCCTTAAAAGATGTATATATAAAAGAGGCTGAAAATATAGCAGATGCTACTCTAAAATACCTTTCAGCTACTCCAACTAAAAAAGAAGCTCCATTCTCATTTGAATGGTTACTACAACTTCATGAAGAGATGTTTGGTAATGTTTGGGATTGGGCAGGTAAACTAAGACAAGTAGAACTCTCTATTGGTATAAAAGCCTATCTAGTTCCAACTGAACTAAAAAAACTTAGTGATGATATAACCTATTGGGATAAGAAAAAAGTGTTTGATGTTTATGAAACTGCCTCAAGATTACACCATAGAGCTGTACAAATACACCCTTTTAAAAATGGTAATGGTAGATGGAGTAGAATGTTAGCCAATATATATCTAAGACAACATGGACTTATGCCTGTAAAATGGCAAGAAGATCTGCTTTCAAAAGAGAATCCTAAAAGAGATGAGTATATACAAGCTTTGAAAAAGGCTGATAGAAGTGATTATAAAGATTTGATTGCTATGCATAGGGTTACATATTAAACGACATAACCGACTTAATGAAAAATTTGGGCTCCTAAAACATTCATAAAACTTCGCTATAGTGGTAGTAAACAAAGGTTTATTTACAAATGGTTATAAAAAACTTCAAAAACATGTCCAAACTGTCAATCTAAAAACACTATTTCCAAAGGTTCAAGAAGAGGAATTAAGAGATACTTTTGTAATGAATGTGATAGTTGGTTTAGTTCAAAAAGAAGACCAAAAAACTTACAAGAAATCATCTTTAAAAAGTATGTTTATCGAAGACAGATTCTAAAAGATTTAGCAGATGATTATAATCATAGTATTCCTTGGATTAGGAAACAAATATTTTGTAAATTCAAGTCATAAGTGCAACATTTAAAAAAATCGAAATAAAAGTCTAGTTGTTATACAATTAGACCAAAATTCCGACCAAAGAATGAGGTACTAATGAGAAAAGATAAACTTGGTACTTTAGTATTCAAAGATATTTTATCAAAAGAGGTTCTTATATGGAAACATGTTCAAAATGAAGTAACAAAAGACTATAAACAACTACTTCAAACATTATTAGACTTGGGTTATGAGATTAAAGCTATCATAATTGATGGGAAGAGAGGCTTATATAAGGCTTTTAAAGATTATCCAATACAAATGTGTCACTTTCATCAGAAAAAAGTAATACAGAGATATATTACAATGCACCCAAAGTTAGAAGCTGGTAAAGATCTTCAAAAAATTATGTACAACCTAACATCAACAACTCAAACTATTTTTACTAAAAAACTTAATGAGTGGTACGACAAACATAAGGACTTCTTAGCCAAAAAAACCATGAATCCTGACACATCAAAAGAATCATTTACCCATCAAAAATTAGTATCTGCATATAAAAGTTTAAGACAAATTTACCTTATCTTTTTACTTACAAAAATGAAAAAAATATCAAAATTCACAACACTACAAATGCTATAGATGGAGGAGTTTTTTCTCCTATGAAAAAGTTACTAAAAGTACACAATGGATTTAATAAAAGTTTGAAGCTAAAAATGGTTGATAATTATTTGGTAAGTTATAAGAAAAAATGATTATTTAGGAGCCCAAATTTTTCATTAAGCCGCATTTGTAAATAAACCTTTGTTTACTCCTAATATAGCATAGTTTGAGAGGTGTTTTACGCACCCATATTTTTAATTAAGTCTAGTTTCTCGTAACTCTTCATAACCTGTGGAGAGCAATTTTTAATCTTTTTTGGGTTATGCAAGAAGTATAATGAAAATCCTTTTTATTTTTCCTTTGCTATTATTCTTTTTATATTTGCTATTCTATTATCATCTGCTGGATGAGTTGACATGAATTCTATTGGTTCAGCACCATTTTTTTTAGCTTTCATATTTTTCCAAAAATTCACTGCTTCGGCAGTATTGTATCCTGCCTTTTTCATTAGATATATTCCTATCTCATCTGCTTCATACTCAAAACTGCGACTATATGGCAACATAACCCCATACTGTGTTCCCAATCCAAAAGCTAAATCAAAAGCTTTATTCCCGCTCAAACCTGAAACTTCACCAACAGCAACTTTGCCTAAACTAGCTATCTGTCCCATGCTCATACGCTCTGCTCCATGACGGGCAAGTGCATGGGCTATCTCATGACTCATAACTGTTGCAAGCTGATCTTCATTTTTAGCAGCTTTAAATATACCTTCATAAATGAATACTTTTCCACCAGGAAGACAAAAAGCATTTAGAACATCTTTTTTAATAACATGAAATTCCCATTTATAGTTCGTATTGGCTACTTTTGCTAGCCTATACCCTACTCTTCTAACCATTTTTATCTTTTTTTTATCTCTACTTAATTTTTCTTTTTTTAGTATATCACGTGATGCTGTTACACCCATACTCATCTCTTCATCATATGAATATAACACTAATTGACTTCTATCTGTATATGGTGTTTTTTGACAACCAATTAAAACAAACAACCCAATAAACAATGTATAGACTAGTTTTTTCATAAATTCCTCCTATTTTGCTTCTATTTTATCTTAAAAAAGATATAATCTTCCAAAAACTATGAGGTAAGATTCTATGGGAAGAGCGTTTGAATACAGAAAAGCATCAAAGATGAAAAGATGGGGAGCGATGTCAAGAATATTTCCTAGACTTGGTCGCTCTATCACTATGGCAGCTAAAGAGGGTGGAATTGATCCCGATAGCAATGCAAAACTTCGTACTGCGATATTAAATGCAAAAGCTGAAAACATGCCAAAAGACAATATTGATGCAGCTATAAAAAGAGCCAATTCAAAAGACTTGGCAGATATGAAAGAGGTAAATTATGAAGGGAAAGGTGTTCATGGTGCTCTTATATTTGTTGAAACAGCAACTAATAATGCTACAAGAACCGTAGCAAATGTAAAAAACCACTTTAAAAAAGGTGGTGGCGAGATGCTAAATAATGGCTCTTTAGAGTTTATGTTCTCTAGAAAAGCAGTATTTGAGTTTGAAAAAACAGACGATATGGACTTAGAAGAGCTTGAACTTGAACTTATAGATGCTGGTCTTGAAGAGATAGAAGAGGAAGATGGTATAGTTTTAGTTACTGCAGAATTTACTGATTTTGGTTCTTTGTCTCACGCTTTTGAAGAACTTAAAATTGAAATGAAAACAGCAACACTAAAAAGATTTGCAAACACTCCCATAAAGCTTAGCGAAGAACAGATAAGTGATATCTCAAACCTCATAGAACGCATTGAAAATGATGATGACGTTCAAGCAGTTTATACAAACTTTAGCTAAATATGCTCTTTACATGTAGAGTAAAAACTCTACATGTAATACCTACCTAATTTGAAACACTCCAATCTCTCTATTTTTATATACCTTTTTATGTTCATCTATTAAACCATGCATTGCAATATAAATGCCTATTTTTGTGTTTGCAAGTAGGTATCCAAGTGACATAGATAGATTAGCATTAGCTTCTACACTATCTATACTATATGGGACCATAGCTCCTGTTAAAAGTACCGTTTTATCTGTTATCTCTTTCTCTAAAAAATTAGCAGTTTTCTCCATAGTATCTGTTCCATGAATAATAAGGATTTTATCTTCTGAAGACTCTTGGATAATACCAACTAAAGTCTCTCGATCAAAATCTAGCATATCTAAACTATCTTTATGAATAACATTTTTAATCTCGTATTTTAAATTGTAAAAATATGTCAATATATTTTCTAAAGCAATAGAATCTTTTGGAACTTCTAAATCACCTTTTAAAGGGTTATATCTCTTGTTAAAAGTACCGCCTGTGTTAATAATAAGCATCTGTATTCTCCTTACATGTAGAAAATATTATACTCTCTACATATAAGGTATTTTATCTATTTATTGATTTTATTTTTATTAACTTCATCAATAATTTGAATAGATAATTTTTCTAGTTTTGATGATACTTCACTTGTCTTACTAGTCGCAACAGAATTTTCATGAATCATATCTTTTAAAACTCCTATCTCTTCATTAACATGCTCAATTCCCTTAGCTGATTCATCTATATCACTTCCAGCATCTGTTATAGATTGGACAAGAACATTTATGGTTGCATCTATCTCACCAAGACTCTTTTGAGTCTTCTCTGCAAGTTTTCTAACCTCATCGGCAACAACTGCAAAACCACGTCCATGCTCTCCGGCACGAGCAGCTTCAATCGCAGCATTTAGAGCAAGTAAATTAGTCTGATCAGCAATATCTCCTATGATAGAGATAACAGATTTTATCTCTTGTGATTGAGAAACTATTTCCCTTGTTCTCTTTGAAAGAGCATTTATAGAAATACTCATCTGATCCATTGTTATTGAAGTCTCTACAATTGAATTATTTTGTTTTGAAGCAGAATTATTTAACATCTCAATTGTTTGACCGAGATGCTTAGAATCTTCTCCTAAGATACTTGCATCTCGTAGATTTAATTTCAATCTTGAATTAATATCATCTCCTAGTTTATTTACAAGCATTTCCAACTCACCACTAGCATCTTTTATTCGTTCTCTATAGTCCATAGAGCTAAACTGGTTGACTACTCTCATTATTTCATTGATATCTTTACCAATAATACTTTGAAGTGTATCAAACATCTCATTTAACACAGATTTTAACTCATTGAGCTGAGGATTATTAGCTTCATGTGTAATTCTTTCTGTTAATACTCCATCTTTAACATCTTTTGCCAAGTATGTTGTTGCCACAATAAGCTCTTCATCTTGTCTTTGACCATCCTTAATACTCTCAATATAGCTATTGAAATTTTTAGCTATATTTCCTATCTCATCATTCTCTTCTTCATCAAGTGTATCTGCATGTCCATGAGAAAGAGCAACAACTCCATTATTTAGTTTTTTAAGCCTACTGCTAAGTCTTTTTATAAAAAACAACGTCACAATTATAATAACAAAAGCGGTAAGCACAAAAGCTATTATAAACTCAAGTGTCATCATATTTATACTTGAAGTCTGCTCACTACTATCTATAGTCACTGAAAGAACCCCTGCACTCTCACCCTTTTTCCAATGAGTATGGCACTTTACACAATCATTTTCAACAGGAATTTTATATAGATAACTAGTTAACTCATCATGCTCAATTTTTGCATGTCCAATAGCATTGAATTTTAATTTTTCTGGTAAAATAAAATGACATTTTGAACAGTCTTCATTGCCTTTGGCTTTTTGCTTTGCAACATGTTTTTTTACTTTTTTTGTATCTTCTAAATCTTTTAAAAACCAGTCATCTCTTATATACATTCCATTTGTTTCATTATATAATTTTATATTTGGATTTTTAAAATCTCCATTTTCTTCATGAACAAATGGTTTGCCAACTGTTACTTCACCTGATTTATATAGTTTTAACCCTTCTCTATCATATAATGCACTCTCAATAACACCTTTAAGGCTTTTTGTATGGTTAAGTACATTTTGAAATGTCTTTCTCTGTCCTTTTGCAATTGAATCACGAGAGCTATGTACAAAACTCTCTAAAAGAGCATGTCCATTTGACTGGATAGTCTCTTGCAATTTTGATGATTGAAGATAATATATGGTTGATACAGATATAACTGAAATTATAACGATAATCACAAAGATTGGAAATGCTGTTTTAAATGCTATTGAGCGAAAACCTTTCATGATTACTCCTCTCTTATGAAATTATTTTAAAATTTTTGATAATACGTTTATCGTCAGATGTACGTAACATAATTTGCCTTGGGAAATTTTCACTAGCACACCCTATACAAGGGTGCCCTGCTCTTATACAGATATTGGTATTATCATTATGCCCACTTATAACACAATCATTTTTAGTCACAATACCCTGACAACCAAGCTTAAACAAACAGCCATCATCACCTATCTTCTTTGCAAAATTATTTTCTTGATAATCAAAATAGTATATACATCTCTCATGAATAGTATGCGAATAAAATCTTTTTGGTCGACCTTGCTTATCTAGTGGCGGTAATTTTTTTGTCTTTAAAAAGTAAAAAAGAACATACAAAAGATGCTCTGGTTTTAAAGGACAATTTGGAAGATTGATTACTGGTTTCTTTATACCCTTATACTCTAAATACTCTCCTAGTGGTTTAGTTCCAGTTACCATGCCTTCCATGGCAGTAATTCCACCAAAACTAGCACACGTTCCAGCCCCAATACAAGCTAATGAATTTGAAGCCAATTTATCTACCCAGTATGTCATTGGCTTATGCCCAACCATACACGCATGAGGCATACCCACAGGAATAGAACCTTCAAATACAAACAGAAAGTTTTTATACTCTTGTGCTCTCTCAAGTATATCTATTACTTGATGACCTGTAGCCAATGATACATCTGGGTGAAAGATTATATTTGTATATTGAGTCAAAATATCAACCAAAGGAACACCCTCTATGTTTAAAAATGAGGTAGAGCAACCCGAACATGAAGTTCCATGCATCCAGATTAAATCTGGCTTCTCTATCTCGCCATTGTCGATTGCTAACAAATCTTCAAAACTAAGAAAACTTGATGCTCCAACAGCAACAACAACTTTATATATCTGCTTTAAAGCTTCTCTTCTAGTCATCATTACTCCTTAATGTACAGAACAAGCCATGCAAGGATCAGTTGACCTTACAATTCTTGCTAACTCTATTGGATTACTCTCATCTGCCACTTTAGTACCAATTAACATATGCTCAACCGCACCATCTCTGTTTTTACCATCTTTTGGTGAGATATTCCATGTAGTTGGAACTATCATCTCATAGTTCTTTATAAGCCCTTTTTCATCAGTCTCTATCCAATGACCCAAAGCTCCTCTTGTTGCTTCTGTAAGACCCATACCAACTGCATTTCTTGGTACTTCTTGTTCTATAAAACCTAACTCTTCAGGAAGAACAAGATTTAGATCACTTTCAAGTTTGTCTATTGTTATAACCGCACCTAAAACTTTACAAAGGTGTCTTCCCATAACAGAGTCATACTCATTGATTGTTACTCCTAACTCTGCATTAATAGAATCAACTAGTTTGTTAAGTTTTTGATTTTTTCCACTTTTATATGTATTGACTATTACCGCTGCTGGTCCAACTTCTACTACTTTATCTCTATATCTTGGTGCTTTTGCCCAACTGTACTTTCCATTAGGTTTTTCAACCTCTTTTTCAAACTCTTCAAGGTCAATAGGTGCAATAGAGTTTAACTCTAAAGGTTTATAAGCACTTGTTGAACTTCCTTTGTAGTAAGAGTATTTTTGATACTCTGCTATGCCAGATGTATCTAAACTCTCAAATACTCCATCAATTGTAGAACCACCAACAAAAACATGATTTTTTCCATCATAATCAGGTAAATAGTTATAACTCAACAAGTCACCCGTTCCTTTACCTATGTAAAAATACTCACTAAAAGTTTGTGCTACTGCTTTTACATCGGGAAGATATGAATGAAGTATAAACTGTTTTGCTTGTTTTAAAAGTGTCTCATACTTCACTAGCCTCTCAATTGTAGGTCTAGTTGTTACACCACCAGCTTCAATAGCAACTGGGTGAGGTGATTTTCCACCAAAAAGTGCAACCATTTTATGAATCTCTGCCATAATAGGAATAGCGTCCAAATAGTGCTTTATAGCTCCTATATTTAACTCTATATCAGCTGCATATGCTGCTTTGTATCTTGGTAAGAATGGAGCAACTGGAAAAATTTTTCCACTTTTAAGTTCAGTCTCTACCCAAGCTTTCAAACCAAGTAGTGCCACATCTTTACCTTGATATTTTAAAATAGCTGTTATATCTATAAAATCTAGTGCACTTAGTATATAAAAATGTAGTATATAATCTTGAAGATGATAAGCACCAACTGTCAAGTTTCTAAGAAGTTGTCCATTTCTATTTATCTTCAGTCCCATCGCATCTTCAAGAGCAATAGCAGCTGCTTCAGCGTGAGCATAAGGACACACACCACAAACTCTTTGAGTAACTTGAGTAGCTACTCTCGCATCATAACCTATGAGAGCTTTTTCAATCCCTCTGTACATATCTGCCGTACATTTTGCATCTGTTACTACTCCATCTTTCAAGATAGTCTCGAATTTAAGATGTCCTTCAATCCTTGTTAAAGGATCAACAATTACTTTTGACATCACTTATCCTTTTTTAGATAAACATAGTGAATAATTTAGTATGATAAAATCAATCTACTTACCCATATGTGTTTTATCATCATTATATCAATAATGATCATTTTAAAACTGAATTATCATTCATATTTATATTATACCTTTATTTCTTCATTATTGGTAAATATTTTTTTACTTATTTATATTAATATAATTATTAAAGTATTTTTTATGTATACTTTTTTCTTTAAAAAGGCGATATAATGGATATATTTCAAATAATAGGTTTTATAGGTATGCTATTTATAGTGTATGCTTATTTTTTACTCCAAACTCGTAAAGTGCAACACAGTTCTCTTAAATTTCAGATTTTCAATCTAATTGGGGCTATTTTACTTATAATATCACTATTAGTTCACTTTAATCTTGGTTCGTTTTTGATAGAGATTTTTTGGATTATAATTACGATATATGGGATAATTAAAAATAGAGTAAAAAAGGCATAGTATTTTTACTATGCCTTTTAATTTTTAGTTGTTAACTAAATGTTGAATTTGTTCAACAATTGAAGGATCTTCAAGAGTTGAAGTATCTTGAGTTATCTCTTCACCTTTTGCAATTGAGCGAAGGATTCTTCTCATAATTTTACCACTTCTTGTTTTTGGAAGACCTGGAACAAAACGGATAGCATCAAGCTTAGCAATGTTACCAATCTCTTTCGTAATCAGTTTGTTAAGTTCTTGAATCATCTCTATCTCTTCACCTATGGTATCTTCACCCTTGATAACGATATAAGCAAATATACCCTCACCTTTTATAGGGTCGGGACATCCAACAACTGCAACTTCAGCCACATTTCCATGATGGCCAAGTACCGCTTCAATCTCAGCAGTTCCTAGTCTATGTCCAGAAACATTGATTACGTCATCTGTACGACCTGTTATGATGATGTATCCATCATCATCATACATTGCTCCATCGCCAGAAAAATAGACTGGCTTTCCATCTTTTTTACAATCTCCAAAATATGACTTAACAAATCTATCTGGATCTCCCCATATAGTTCGTATCATTGATGGCCAAGGCTTAGTAATACACAAGAAACCTTTTTCTCCTTTTGGAGTTGGGTTGCCATTTTCATCTATAATTTCTGCCATAATTCCAGGTAATGGAAAAGTTGCACTTCCAGGTTTTATTGGAGTAGCACCAGGAAGTGGAGTAATCATATGTCCACCAGTCTCAGTTTGCCACCAAGTATCAACAATAGGACATTTTCCTCCACCAATTTCATTATAGTACCACATCCAAGCATCTGGATTTATTGGTTCTCCAACAGTTCCAAGAACCTTAAGAGAGCTTAAGTCATGTTTCTTAGGCTCATCACTACCAAGTTTATGAAGTAATCTTATAGCTGTTGGAGCTGTATAAAACTGATTTACACGATGCTCTTCAATCATCTTCCACCAACGTCCAACATCAGGATAAGTAGGAACACCCTCATACATGATTGTCGTTGCACCCATGGCAAGTGGTCCATAAACTATGTAAGTATGTCCTGTAATCCAACCAACATCAGCAGTACACCAAAAAGTATCATTCTCTTTTACATCAAAAACATTTTCCATTGTGTACTGAGCCCATAAAATGTACCCTGCACTTGAATGCTGAACACCTTTTGGTTTTCCTGTACTTCCTGAAGTATATAACAAGAAAAGTGGATCTTCTGCATCCATTGGCTCAGGGTCACAGTGCTGCGACTCATTCATAATCATTTCATTATAAACATAATCACGCCCAGGAACGTAGTCTATGTCTTCAAAGTTTCTCTGAACTATAAGTACTTTTTTACAACACTCACAACCCTCTTTTAGAGCTTCATCAACAACTGGTTTTAGCATATATGGCTTACCACGTCTATAAGCTCCATCCGCGGTTATAACAAGCTTTGCATCAGCATCTTGAACTCTATCTCTAAGAGCATCCGCAGAAAATCCACCAAAAACGATAGAGTGGACAGCGCCTATTTTTGCACAAGCAAGCATAGCAAATGCAGCTTCTGGAATCATAGGCATATAAAGGACAACTCTATCACCTTTTTTAATATCAAACTTGTTTTTCATCAAGTTTGCTAATCTATTTACTCTATAATAAAGCTGTAGGTAAGTGATGATTCTTTTACTTCCATCTTCACCTTCCCAAATAATAGCAGCTTTATTTTTTCTTGTTTTTAAGTGACGACCTAAACACTGATGTGTAACATTAAGCTTACCACCACCAAACCACTTGTAAAATGGTGCATTACTTTCATCTAAGACAGTATCATAAGGCTCAAACCAATCGATTTTTTCTTTTGCCATTTTATCCCAATAGCCTTCAAAATCTTCCTCTGCTTGCAAGCTTAACTCTTTAAACTCACACATATTTTTTATTCTAGCATCTTTGCTAAATTCTCTGTTTGGTTCAAAAACCTGTGACATGTTCATCCCTCTCTTTCAATTTGATTTATATTAATGACTAGTTGCGCCCTCAGCGCCTATACCCGTTTGACTTCTAACGTATTGGTCTTCAAAAGCTTCTATCTCTTTTTTTGCATTTCCACTTTTATCTGTTATAGAAAAGAACCAGATGCCAACAAAAGCAACAGTTACTGAAAATAGTGCTGGGTATTTGTATGGGAAAATTGCAGCTTCTTCATCTCCATTTATAATCTGTCCCCATACAATTGGTCCCAATATAACAAGTATTACTGCGGTAGAAAGACCAAGAGTTCCACCTATCACAGCACCTCTAGTTGTCAGTTTTTTCCAGTACATCGATAAAAATAGAATTGGAAAATTTGCAGATGCCGCAATTGCAAAAGCAAGACCTACCATAAATGCTATATTTTGATTTTCAAATGCAATTCCCAAGATAATAGCTAATACTCCTAAGCCTATAGTAGAATACTTTGAAACTCTCATTTCTACTATCTCATCTGCTTTACCTTTTGCAAATACATTTGCGTACAAATCATGACTGATTGCACTTGCCCCTGCAAGAGTAAGACCAGAAACAACTGCTAAGATTGTTGCAAAAGCGACTGCTGAGATAAATCCTAAGAAAAGATCTCCGCCTACTGCATGACTGAGATGAATCGCAGCCATATTATTGCCACCAAAAAGCGTACCTTTTGCAATGTCTAAGTACTCTGTATTTTGAGATACCAAAACGATAGCTCCAAAACCAATAATAAAAGTCAATATATAAAAGTACCCGATAAATCCCGTCGCATAAAAAACAGATTTTCTAGCTTCTTTTGCATCACTCACAGTAAAAAATCTCATAAGAACATGAGGAAGACCAGCCGTACCAAACATCAAAGCAATTCCAAGACTTATTGCACTAACAGGGTCACTAACAAGTCCACCAGGACTCATAATATCAATTGTACCTTTTATATCTACTGCATTTTGAAAGAGCGTTTCAAAACTAAATCCCATCTTACTCATAATCATAAGTGCTAAAAATGATGCTCCTGAAAGTAGTAAGATAGCTTTTATAATTTGAACCCAAGTAGTTGCAAGCATACCACCAAAAGTAACTAAAACTATAATCATAACACCAACTAAAATAACTGCAAACTCATAAGGAAGACCAAAAAGAACTTGTATAAGCTTTCCAGAACCCACCATTTGAGCAATCAGATATAAAAGCACCGTGGCAATTGAGCCAAATGCAGCTAGAGTTCGTATAGGGGCTTGTCTAAGCCTGTAAGATGCAACATCTGCAAAGGTATATTTTCCAAGATTTCTTAACTGCTCTGCTATTAAAAACAAAATTATAGGCCAACCGACTAAAAATCCGATAGAGTATATAAGTCCATCAAATCCTTTCAGATAAACCAAACCAGATATTCCTAGAAACGAAGCCGCTGACATATAATCTCCAGCTATTGCTAGACCATTTTGAAAACCTGTAATTCCACCACCAGCTGTATAAAAATCTTTTGCTGTTTTTGTTCTTCTTGCAGCCCAATAAGTAATGCCAAGCGTTGCAAGAACAAAGATCAAAAACATAATAATAGCAGGGATGTTTAACTCTCTTTGACCACTAACTTCAACTGTACCACTTGCTAAAAGTGAGTTTATAGATAAAAATATAAATAGTAAAATTCTCACGACTCATACCTTATATCATCTTTTATTTCATTAGTTAACTTATCAAATTCGTTATTTGCTCTTATTGTATAAATGCCTGTAAGTATAAAAGATAAAAATATGATTGCAAGACCTACTGGCATACCAATAGTTGTAACACCATCACCAATTGGCTTTCCAAATGTTTCTGGACTAAATGCAATAATCATTATAAAAGTATAATATACTACCAACATAGTAATAGATAATTTCCATGCAAAGCCACTTCTTTTTTTAACCAGCTCTTTAAATTTTGGATTATTTCTAACCCTTTCATAAATCTCTTGATTCACTAAACTCTCCTTTCTTAATTAACAACAGCGACATAATTTTAATATACTTGCATAGCATTAACGTAGCATGTACTCATAATGTCCTAAAACTACACAGTTTTTTTTATTTATGAGAAAATTTGTAGCAATATTATAGTTTTTATAGTGAAAAATATTTATCTATCTTGTAACCTACCCCTTTTATGTTTGAAATAAAGTCTTCTTTAAGCGATTTTCTAAAACGACTTATCTCTGCTCTTATGGTTGCATTATCTACTGGCTCGCTATTCCAAACATAACTTCTAAATTTTTCAAAGTCAACTATAACTCCAATATTTTCACAAAGAAGCGTTAAAATTTGTAGTTGCTTCTTTGTAAGTGTTTGTGAACTATTGTTATAAAATAATACTTTTTCATCTTTTGAAAAGTAGTATTTTTTACTCAATAGCATGTGTGAAGAACTTTTTATCTCTTGCTCTTTTTTTACTCTTACGATACGAATTCCAAGCTCTTTTAGATGAAATGGTTTTTTTAGATAATCACAGGCACCCAAATCAAAAGCACTACTTATATCTTCTATATCTAAGTTTGCACTTATGAATATAGTTGGTGTTATTATTTCTAAGATATTTAGCTTTTTTAAAAGCTCTAAACCATTTAGTTTAGGAACATTTATATCTAAAAGTAATAAATCAAAAGTTTCATTTTTTAAAACTTCTAAAACTTCTGCTCCATTATTAAAACCAACAACTTGATGACTTGAAGCCTCAAGATACTCTTCTATAGAAGTTCTTAACATAAACTCATCTTCTAACAGCAAAATTTTCATAAAACCATCCTGCTACACTCAAAAAAGTATTTAAAAACTGTTTTTTCACCATCTGACTTTACTTCTACATGAACATTATTGTTATCACATATCTCTTTTACTATGTTTAGTCCCAAACCAAAACCACCTCTTGCATTGTCTTCACGATAATATCTGCTAAATATATTTTGATTATCAATTATCTTCTCTCCACTGTTTTGTACTTCAAAAACGGTACACTTATCATCTCTATAGAGCCTTACATGTACATCTTGATTTATATAACTATACTTTATGGCATTTGAGATGTTATTATCGCAAAGGCGTTGAAGCTCAAACTCATTAAACAAAACAAATATCTCACTATCGACTTCGCTCTTTATCTTTAGCTTATTACCAATAGCAACATCAGAAAAATACTCCACTCTATCATTGACAAAGTCTGTAAAATTGACCATATCTACTCTGCTATCTTCTTTCTCTTTTTTTACAATAAAACTCAAATCTCCATAAATGTTTTCTAAAACTTTTACAGCAGCTTCTATCTTTATAAGGTAAGGATTTCTCTCAAATTTTAGATTATATAAATCTATATTCATAAGAATTATAGAAAGCGGTGTGTTTATCTCATGAACTGCATTTTTCAAAAACTTATCTTGATATGCTAAAAGTTCACTCGCGTAAGAGACAGACTCTTGAAGCTCTTTTGTCTTCTCTTGTACTAAACTCTCAAGATTTAGGTTCATATCTTCTAATGCGCTCTTTTTCTCTTTAAGTTTTAAAAGCATATAATTTGCATGAGATGTAATCTCTCTAAACTCTTGAAATTTTATTTTTTTTCTATCTATAGATGTGTAACTTTTTGAAGCATTTTTTAGCGAGCTTACTATGAACTTTATCTCTTTACTTAATTTATCAGTTATATATCTATATTTCAGTATACTAGCAAGATATAAAAACAGAGTTAATGTGATGATTTTTAGCATAAAACCTGTGATTTTATTTCTATGTTTTTCTGTTTTTTGGGCAAGGACGAGATCTTTTTCTCCTATGCTCATCCCACTTCCTATAATCCATCCTAACTTTTTAAACTCTCTAATAAACGCTAAATTTTCAATACTTTCATCATTTATATTCATTTCAAAAGTTAAAAAACTTCCACCTTTTTTTGATGCTTCAAACAATTTATTTATGATAACTACATCATCTTTAAAACTTTTTGATTTATAGATAACATCTCTATTTTTATCATAAATAAATAGATATCCACCTGTGTTTGAATCATCTAAAACTACACTTATCTCTTTAGCAATCTCATATCTTTTTATATTTGGTTCTTCATTTTGTAATTCATCACAACGGTACTCTATAAGTCTATAGAGCCTTGAGGTCTGCTCTACTGCCCTTCTTTTTTGATTTTTTAAATAATTGATTTCTGTTGTAACAATATCTTTCTTAAACTCTCTATACTCATTAAATATGATTACAAATGCAGAAGTAGCTGCAAAGATACCAGCAAATAAAATTGCAATAATATTGATTTGATTTATACTATGTTGTTTCCAAATTTTAAACATAATAGATTATAGTATAATTATGCTTTACATGTAAGGATAAAAATGGGCATAAGAGTTCCAGCAGAGTGGGAAAAACAAAAATCTATCATGATAGTATTTCCAACCACACAAAAAGATTGGCAACACTCCATAGATGAGATACAAGAAAGCTATATAAATTTCATTAAAACTATAGCAAGATTTCAAAATTGTATAGTAATTTGTGACACTCCTGAACTTTTAAAAAGTTTTCTTAAATCATTTCACAATATAGAAGTCCATTGCATTCAAACAGATGATACTTGGATAAGAGATTTTGGAGCAATTGACGTTTTCATAGATGGTACTTTAAAATCATATAATTTTACTTTCAACGCATGGGGAGATAAGTTTGAATGCTCTAAAGATAATAGATTCAATAAAACTTTTTTTCAAAAAAACATTCTAAATATTGATTTTGTTCTTGAAGGTGGAAGCATAGATAGCAATGGTGAAGGAGTTATGATAACAACTAAAAACTGTATATTCAATGAAAACAGAAACTCTACATGTAGTGACATAACAAAAAAAATAAAAAATCTATTTGGATTAAAAAATCTTATAGTGTTAGAACACGGTGCTATCATAGGAGATGACACAGATTCACATGTTGATACACTTGCACGTTTTATAGATAAAAAAAGCATTGTTTATACTAAATGCTACGACAAAAATGATATTCACTTTGAAGAGCTACAAAAAATGGAAAAAGAGTTACAAAAAACTGATTTTAGGCTTATCCCTCTTCCTCTGCCTTCAAAAAAATTATACAAAAAGAGAAGACTGCCTGCAACCTATATAAACTTTGTTTTTATAAATGATGCCATAATCATACCGACTTATAATGATAAAAATGATAAAAAAGTTTTGGAGATATTTAAAAAAGAGATAAAAAATAGAAAAATTATTGGAATTGATGCTTCTATATTTATTAGAGAGTATGGCTCCTTGCATTGCTCATGTATTTCTCAAATGTTACAAATATAAACATATTATATAAATAATGTTTTAATTTGTAACAATAATCTTGCTTTTAGGAAAATCGGACTAGAATATCTTTGTAACCAACATTATATTAGAGGATAAAACGTAACAACAGCAAGCAACCTCCTCACGTTTTATCCTCTTCTTTCTTTAAACTTTTTGTAGTATACTTTCACAAATAAACTTTTAGGCACATCATGACACTACAAAAAAAAGCAACCATTGTATCTTCTGCAACAGCAGCAGTTCTCATAATTATAAAACTAACAATAGGTATATTAAGTGGTTCAGTAGCTGTTTTAGCTTCAGCAATCGACTCAGTTTTAGACCTTATCATCTCAGCATTTAACTACTTTGCCATAAACAAATCAGAACAACCTGCTGATAAAACTTTTAACTATGGAAAAGGGAAAATAGAAGCACTTGCAGCCGTTATAGAAGGAACAATCATCACGATGAGTGGTCTTTTTATACTCTATCATGCTATCAAAAAAGCTTATATTGGCGATGAAACAACTCTTCTTGGCTCTTCTATACTTGTTATGGCTATCTCACTTGTTATAACAATAGCTCTTGTTATGTTCTTAAACTATGTCGCAAAAAAAACAAATAGTATGGTTATAAAATCAGATGCTCTTCACTATAAAACTGATGTTCTTAGCAATGGTGCTATTTTAATTTCTCTAATACTTATCTACTCAACTGGCTTACATTTAATAGATGCTATTATGGGTGTTATTATCTCTGTATATATTATCTACTCTGCATATGAAATCATCAAAGAAGGAGTTTATGTGCTTCTTGACGCTGCATTAAGTGAGGAAATTGTAAAAGAGATTAAAAGCATCATAGAGAATGAAGAAGGTATTAGTGATTATCACTATCTAAAAACAAGAAAATCAGCCAACACAAATTTTGTAGATGTTCACTTAGTTTTCAATGATGGCATATCTCTTTTAAAAGCTCACTCTTTAGGTGATAAAATTGAAGATAAGATAGCTGATATAAATGAAAATGAAGAGTGGATCATAAATGCTCACCTTGACCCATATGATGACTCAATCATCAACGAAGAAGAAAATAAGAGTTAAGGGGATAACCCCTTAACTCTTTACATTAATATCTTAGTAATATTATAACCTATAAATGAAATAGTCCAAGCTACTCCTGTCGTAAATAGAAATAGATAACCTAGATACTTATAACTCCCAGACTCTTTTGCAAACACAATCGAAGCTGCAAAACAAGGCAGATAAATCATAATAAATAGTATAAACGAAACAGCTGCAGGGAAAGGAATGTTTTTCTTGATAGCATCAATCAAACCGCCACTCTCTTCTGTCACATCTTCTCCTAGTGAGTAAAGAACTCCTAAAGTAGAAACAACTATCTCTTTTGCTGCTAAACCAGTCTCAAGCGCAACAGTCAATCTCCAATCAAATCCAAGTGGAGCAAAAAATGGCTCAGTTGCTTTTCCTATGATCCCTAAGTAACTCTTTTCTAAAAGTACATGTGTCAACTCATTTGAGTATTCTGCTTTTTTCTTTTCATCTTGTACCATCTCTATCTTTGTCGCAAACTCAGCTTCTATAGTTGGGTATTTTGGATAGTTACTAGCAAACCAAATAAAGATACTTGCAGCCAAAATAAATGTTCCAGCTTTTTTAAGGTACATGATAGATTTTGTTATAACTGTATGCCATAAAAGTTTCAATGAAGGCATACGATACTTTGGCATTTCCATTACAAATGGCTCATCATTACCTTTAAAAACCAACACTTTAAGTACTTTTGCCGCAATCAAACCAAACATAGCTCCAACAATATAAATAATAAACAGAACATTGCCCGCATTTTGAGCTCCAAAAAATGCTCCAGCAAAAAGAACATAAACTGGTAATTTAGCACCACAACTCATAAACCCAATAATAAAAAGTGTAATCAATCTATCTTTGTCATTTTTAAGTGTTCTTGCACTCATGTAAGCAGGAACTGAACAACCAAAACCAGTTACTAGAGGTATAAAACTCTTTCCATGAAGACCAAATTTATGGAAAAAACCATCAAGTAAGAAGGCTACTCTTGACATGTAGCCAGTCGTTTCTAAAAGAGCAATTCCAAAAAATAGTATCATGATATTTGGTAAGAAGAGCACAACTGCTCCAACCCCCGCTATTGCCCCATCAGCTATGAGTGAGCCTAACTCCCCGTCTCCAAAAATAGTCTTTGCATAATCTCCTAACGAAGCAAAAAATGCATCAATCCAATCCATAGGGATAGAGCCTACTTCAAAAGTGAGCTGAAACAATCCCCACATAAAAAACAAAAATATAGGAATTCCAAAAATCTTATGAATTAAAATAGAGTCTATCTTCTCAGTCAAACTCTTCCTCTCAGCTTTTTTAAACTCTACTGTCTCCATAACAGCACCCTTTGCAAAGGCTGCTTTCTCTTCAGAAAATATCTCATCAATATCTTTAGTATCATAATGTATATAAAGATGGCTCAAAGCTTCCCTAATGATAGGTAAAAGCTCTATCCAGATAGGTTCATCGTGCATCTTCTTATAAGTTTTTGTGTTCTCTTCTAAAAGTTTTATTGCTAAATCTCTATAGTTTATATCTTGATTATATTTTTTTTCTATTAAAAAATTTACTATATTTTCTATCTCTTCTTCTACGGTATCACTAAAAACTAGTTTTGACTCTCCTTGTTCAAAGCTACTCATATCGACTGTTCTATTTACTAGTTTACCTATACCTTTTTTAGTAACGGCAGAAACTTTTACACAAGGAGTTCCTAAAATTGAGCTAAGTTGCTCTTCATTTATGCAAATCCCCTCTTTTTTAGCTTCGTCCATCATGTTAAGTGCTACAATCATTTTTTTATTAAGTCCAAGAAGTTGAGTTGTTAAGAAGAGATTTCTCTCCAGATTTGTTGCATCTACAACATTAATTATCATGTCGTACTCTTCATTCTCTAAAAACTCTTTTGTAACTCTTTCATCTTGTGTATAATCATTCAAAGAGTAAGTACCTGGTAGGTCAATTATTCTTATAGAGTGATTATGAAAATCAAAGCTAACCTCTGCTTTTTCAACTGTAACCCCAGAGAAGTTTCCTACTCTAAGTCGTGAATTTGAAATAGCATTGATAAGCATACTCTTCCCTACATTTGGTTGTCCAACAAGTGCTATCTTTAAGTTTTTCATACTTTTTCTACCTCTATATCTTTTGCTTCTTCAAATCTCAATGCAATCATACTAGTTCCTATTTCTACTTCTATTGTACTTTTATTTAAGCTTAATGCTTTTATTTTAATTGTGCTATTTTTTCTTAATCCTAAAGACGCTAATCTCTGTTTGAGTTCTACATCTGCTCTTACTTTAAGAACAACTGCTTTTTCATCTTCTTTTAAATCTGCTAATGTCAACATTAACAACCTCCATATTCTTTTTGATAATAATTATTGAAATTATAATTCAATATACATTAAATACACATAAATTTTGATACAATAGTTGTAAATATTTAAACAGGAACCATGGATGAAGAAAAGCAATACACTAAAAACAGCTCTAATCCAGCAAGCTTTCAAAAATTCTAAAGCTAAAACAGTAAAAAAAACTCTACAGATGATAAAAGAGGCAAAATCTAAAGGAGCAGAATTGATTTTGCTTCAAGAATTACATCAAGATAGATACTTTTGCATCAATGAAAATAGTAAAAATTTTGACAAAGCCAATAGCTTTAAAGAAGATGTAGAGTTCTGGGCAAATGTAGCAAAAAAACACAATATAGTTTTAGTAACTTCTCTTTTTGAAAAACGCACTGCTGGCATATACCATAACACTGCCGTTGTTTTTGAAAAAGACGGAACTATAGCAGGAAAATATAGAAAAATGCATATACCCGATGATCCAGGGTTTTATGAAAAATTTTATTTTACTGAGGGAGATTTAGGATATAAGCCAATCTCAACAAGTGTGGGAAAACTAGGAGTTCTTATCTGTTGGGATCAATGGTACCCTGAAGCTGCGCGCCTTATGACACTTAAAGGTGCTGATATACTTATATATCCAACAGCTATAGGTTGGTTTGATGAAGATAGTGAATGTGAAAAAAAGCGTCAACTTGACAGTTGGATAACAGTCCAACGTGGTCATGCAATAGCAAATGGACTTCCTGTAATTGCTATAAACAGAGTTGGAAAAGAGTTAGACAATCAAAAAACAATAGATGGCATAAGATTCTGGGGAAACTCTTTTGCAGTTGGTTCGCAAGGAGAGTTTTTAGCTATGGCAAGTAACAAAAAAGAAGAAGTTGTAATTTTTGAAGTTGACTTATCAAAAAGTGAAGAAGTTAGAAGAATTTGGCCATTTTTACGAGATAGACGAATAGAAACTTATGGCGATTTAAACAAAAGATTTATTGACTAATTGTTTTTAAAATACCACATAAGAGCAAACATCAAACCTGATGTTTTCGCTATTTTTTCATCAAACATAAATTCCATTACATTGTCTTTTTTAATATATATAACTTCTATAAACTCGTTATCTATTCCTCCACCTTCACTCACTTTCATACTCTCATCAATAGCTGTAAAGTATAGAGTTTGACAACCACCAGCAAAACCTACTGCGGTATAAAAAGAGGTGATTTTTTCTACTTTTTGAAGAGGAACATTATAACCAGTCTCCTCCAATATTTCTTCATAAGCTATCTCTTGAAGAGTTTTTTTCTTATCTACTAAACCAGCACAAAGCTCATAAGTGTATCCGTTTTGATTTTTAAGATAGATTGAAGGTCTAAACTGTTTTACAAAAACAAAAGAGTCTAACTCCTTATGAAAAAGAAGTATTGCAACACTATCATGTGCATCAACTACATCCCAACGTTTTTCTATGCCATTTTGCAAATAAAACATACTTTTTGGTTTTACATAGGCTGAATCTGTACAATCTTCAAGTCTTAAAAATTCTATTTTACTATTTTTCATTACATAAGTACCCAACTAGCTAAGCCTAAGAAACTGAGAAAGCCAATAACATCAGTTGATGTTGTTAAAACAACTGTACTTCCTATAGCTGGGTCAACACCTAGCCTTTTTAACATTAAAGGAATCATAGAACCAATAAAACCTGCACAAAGAAGATTTATAAACATTGAAGCTGCTATAACAAAACCGATGCGACCATCTCCATACCAAGTTAAAGCGATAAACCCAATTGTTACTGCAAAAACTAACCCATTTACCAAAGAGAGTATCATCTCTTTTCGTATTGCCACTTTTGCATTCTCTTTGTCTATCTCTCCAAGAGCAAGTTGACGAACCATAATTGTAAGTGATTGAGTTCCTGCATTTCCACCCATAGAAGCCACTATGGGCATCAAAACTGCAAGCGCAACATAAGCAGTAAGCACTTCTTCAAACTGTCCTATAACAGCAGATGCAAGGATAGCCGTCAAAAGGTTCAAAAAAAGCCATATAAGTCTCGACTTACCAGCTTCAAAAGTACTCTCTTCATGCTCTATCTCATCATCCACACCAGCAAGTTTATATATCTGATCTGTTGCTCTTTCTTGAATAATGTCATAAATATCATCTGAAGTTATTCTTCCTAAAAGCTTTCCATGATAATCAACAATAGGTAGAGCTGTAAGATCATAATCTTCAAAAAATTCAATTACTTTAGAGATATCTTCGTCATCTCTAACATACCTTGGTTTAAACTCATCTTCTCGCCCCTCAAGCTCTTTTTTAAAACTACTATCAAAATTAAATGTTATCAAATCTTCTAACGAGATAGTATATATGAGGCGATCAAGCTTTCCAACTATGGAAACTTGATGAACATTTTCAAGTTCACCCTCTTTTTTTAACTCTCTTAGTCTATCTACTGCTACTTGTATCTTTTCATCATAGGAGGCTGTGAAAACCTCTGTTTGCATATATGCACCAGCTTTTTCATCATCGTATCTACTAAGACGCTTGATGTCTTCTTGATCCTCTTCGTCCAAACTTGAAAGAATCTCTTCTGCTTTTTCCTCATCTATCTCTTCAATATCTTGAATAAGATCCGTAGCATCATCACTCTCAAGGTCATCAATAGCTTCACTTAATTGTTCTGATGGAATATTTTCTAAAATCTCTTTTAAGTAGTGTTCTGGAAGTTCAAGGACTAAATCTCCAAGTATATCATTTGGAAATTTTTGGAGTAGTGAAATAAAAAGAGTTTCATCATCTACTCTTATGGCTTTAAGATATTTTGCTAAATCAGATACAGATACTTCATAGTCTATCTTACCTGAAAGATACAGTTCAATTATCTCAATGTTATCTTTTATATCTCTATTTTTAGACATTTTTAGTCCTATTGAACAGTCTCATTATTGCTATCTAAACTTACAATATAGTCAAAAGATTCCTCTTTTGTAGGATTTTCATAGTCATTTAATGCAATTTCAATATCATCTTTATACTGTTTTATATATGCAAAAAACTCTTTTCTCTTTTTTCCAGTCAATTTACTTTTTGTAACTTTTACTACGCTATTTGGGTTTATAGCACGATTGTTTTTATACAGTCCAAAGTGCAAGTGAGGACCAGTACTCATGCCAGTACTTCCAACATAGCCTATCACTTGACCTTTTTTAACCCACTTGCCACGTCTCATACCTTTTCTATAACCCTTCATATGAGCATATAAAGTTTTATATCCATTGTCGTGTCGCACGGTTATAGTTTTTCCATAACCACCTTTTCTGCCAAGTTGAACTATTTTTCCATTGCCAGCTGCCCTTATAGGTGTGCCACGTCTTGCAGCATAATCTATACCTAAGTGAGCTCTATATCTTTTTAAAATAGGATGCCATCTTTTGTATGTAAACCCATCTGAAATTCTACTATAGTTAACTGGTTTTGCTAAGAAAAAACCCTCGACTTCTTTACCTTTGGAGTCATAAAACCTACCCTTATTGTAACTAAATACATAGTTTTTACGCCCTCTTACCTCTACCATAGATGCTTCTATTTTTGGTGCTCCAAATTGACGACCTAGTCTTGTTCTTTTTGTATAAAAGATAACTACTCTATCGCCCTTTCTTAATCTTTTAAAGTTTACACTATTTTTAAATGCTTGTATAAATTCATGAGCTAAAAGATAATTGTTTGTTTCGTTTATGATGTCTTGATAAGGTGAATTTTTAATTTCAACTGTAACTATTAGTTTCTCTTCTTGATAAGATATTGGCGTAGTAGTTAAAGTGTAATTTTCACCATCTTTAATGATATGAAGTTGAAGTTCTTCTCCAATGGGAATCATAACTTGTTCTATAACACCATCTTCACTTTCAAGAATTTGATACTTTATACCAGACATTATTTCTGTTGCTAACTCTTGTTCTTGTGGGGCTAAATCATAGTATATACCAAGTGGAAGTTGTTTCTTCTCTAAAAATGTTAAAAATGTCTCACCTTTTGCCCAATTCTCTACATGTAAAGTCGAAGCTGTTAGTGAAATCACCCAAAATATTAACACTAAAAATACTCTTATCATATACGCAACCCTTTTTGAAGTAAAATATTCTACCTAAACAACTCTTAAAAACTGTTATAGTATAATCCACGTTATATTTAAAGAAGCAAAAGGAGTTCCATTGCGTAAGTTATTGGTCATCATAAGTATATTTTTAATCCAGAGTGCAAATGCTAAGCCACTTTTTAGTGAATTTAGTACAGAAGTACTTGAAATAAACGGTAGAAATGCCATAATCAAAAATTCTGACGATATAGTTTTAGGCTCTTCAGGTATAGTCACTCACACTTTTAAAAATGGTGTTTCAACCATAGTAGCACGTGCTGATGTTATCAAAAAAGATGGAGACAAAGCAACTATAAGATTTGATATCTACAAACTTTCAACTCAAGTAGCATTCCCAAAACCAGGAATTGTACCTGTTGTTGGTGACAAAGTGAGATTAAACTACCTATACGACAGAGCTCTCATAGTAGCACCAAACTATAAAGTCTATAAAGAAGTTACAAAACACTTTAAAGATATAGATTGGGTACACCCTGACATTGTTGGAGCATATTTGGCAAAAATATTTAGGCCAAATCCCAATAAAGAAATATTTCAGAAAGCTTGTCAAATTAACTCAACAGGGCTTATCTTCTTTGCACTAAACAACAAAGGGTATTTTGTTGATTGTAACAACTTTAGAAGTGTAAAAGAGGTAAAAACAGGACGTATTAAAAACGCCCAAGTCCCTTTCTATAGTAGAGTAAAAAACATAAATACTAGTTGGATTAAGTGGGGCGGCTCAGAGATTACTGATTATAACGCTCACTACAGAAATGTGATAGGTAAGTAAATGAAAGCTTTACATGTAGAGTATTTTAAAAAACTAATTGGAAATGACAATGTTTATGACGATAAGGCTCATCTTATAGCCTATTCATATGATGCAACTAGAAACAGATATGAGCCAGATTTAGTTATATTTCCAAGAGATGAACAAGACATTAGTGAGATTTTAAAGTACTGTAACGAACACAAAATCATCATCACTCCTCGTGGAGCTGGTAGTGGTTTTACAGGTGGTGCTCTGCCTGCTGAAGGTGGTATTATCTTAGCTTACGAAAAGCACATGAACAAAATCCTTGAAATAGACATGGAAAATATGGTTGCAGTAGTGCAACCTGGTGTCATAAATATGGATTTACAAAATGCAGCTGAAGAGGTAGGACTTTTTTACCCTCCAGATCCTGCGAGTGAGCATTACTCTACCATAGGTGGAAATGTAAGCGAAAATGCAGGTGGCATGAGAGCTGCAAAATACGGCATAACAAAAGACTATGTTATGGCGCTTCGTGTAGTCATTCCAAATGGTGAAATTATAAGGGCAGGTAAAAAAACAATCAAAGATGTGGCTGGTTACAATACTGCTGGCATCATCATTGCAAGTGAAGGAACTCTTGGTTGCATTACGGAGATAACACTAAAACTAATCTCAAAACCAAAACTAAGCCAAAGTATGATGGGAGTTTTCTCAACAGTAAATGACGCCATGAATGCAGTCTATAAAACTATGGCAGCAGGCGTAACACCAGTAGCAATGGAGTTTTTAGACAACTTGACAATACGTGCAGTTGAGACGAAATATAACAAAGGCTTACCAATAGAAGCAGGAGCTATCTTAATAGCTACTATTGATGGTAATCTTGAAGTTGAATTAGAAAATCAACTTAAAATTTTAGATACAAAGTTCAAAGAAAATGGATGCACAGATTTTAAAGTAGCAAAAAACGATGAAGAGGCAGCCAATTTATGGTTTGCAAGAAAAAATGCAAGTCAAAGTATAACCATTTATGGCAGTAAAAAACTAAACGAAGATATAACAGTACCAAGAAACAAACTTCCTGAACTACTCAAGCAAATTGGTGAGATTTCAGAAAAATACAACGTAAAAGTACCATGTTTTGGTCACACAGGTGATGGCAATGTACACACAAACGTCATGGTAGATGGAAGCGATGAAAAGCAACTCGAAATTGGACACAAGGCAATTGAAGAGATTTTTAAAGCAACTGTTGCTCTTGGGGGAACACTCAGTGGTGAACATGGGATAGGACTTAGTAAAGCTCCTTACATGCACTTAGCTTTTAGCGATGGAGAAATGGAACTTTTTCGCTCTATAAAAAGAGCATTTGACCCAAATAACATACTAAATCCAAACAAGATGGGACTGTAAATGCCAACTAAAGATGAAGCAATAGAGTTTTTTAAAAAGATTAAAGACCCTTCGATAGCCCACTATTCTTCATCTTTAAGTTTTCATACTATACTCTCTCTAATTCCTATTTTACTCATCTCTTTTAGCATATTTACTAAAATGCCTAGCTTTAAAGAGTACTATGAGAAAATACAGCACTTTATATTTAACTCTCTCATGCCAGCACAACAAAATATAGTAACCCCATACCTAAACAAGTTTATGGAAAACACGGGAAGCATGGGCATAACAGGTTTTATATTTGTTCTGTATGTCTCCATGATGTTCTTTTTAGATTATGAAAAAATTATGAGCAAGATTTTTAATACTGAAAAAAGAACTCTTTGGCAATCAGTCACCACTTACTGGACTATGCTTACCATGATGCCCTTAGGTCTTGGTCTCTCATTTTATCTCTCATCTATAATCAATAAATTTTTGGGTTCAAATGAGATAACAAGCTCAATTAATCTACTTCCTTTTTTGCCATACTTCATCATCTGGTTTCTATTCTTCATCATGTTTATGATTTCAGCTAACAAAACATTAAAGAAAAAAAGCACTCTTTTAGCCTCTTTTATTACTTCAATTATCTGGTATAGTTCTAAATCACTTTTTATCTACTACGTAGCTTATAACAAGACTTATCTCAGTGTTTATGGCTCATTTAGTATATTGATGTTCTTTTTCTTATGGATATATTTCTCGTGGCTTATCTATATCTATGGGGCAAAACTCTGTTCGGTCTTAGACGAAAAACAGACCCAAAGCGAAGAGAGGCAAGAAAAAAGCGACCAATCTAAACCTAATAGCAAGTAATGATAAACACAAATAGCACACAAAAAACCACATTGGAGTGATTACTAAGTCTATCTCTACATGTAAAGAAAAAAACCATACTAAAAAGCTATCCATTACTCCACCTAAACCCACAACATGAAGAAGTAAACTAAGTGGATAAAAAAGTATGAAAACCATGCTTATAAAAGGCGAAAATAGCTGATACAGACTAAACACATCAAATACAAAATGAACTACAGGAAGCATCAAAATATATACCCAAAAGTGCAACAAAATAAAAATTGCTATTTTACTAAGAGTTGAGAAGTGATACAAAAACAAAAATATATAAAAAACACCACTAATAGAAAACCAAAAAGCAATAGAAAAGAGCAGATGTGGAAACAGAATCAAAATAATACAAATAGTAAAAAACAGCGTTCCAAATGAGATGATTTTGATGTTTCTTGAAAATAAAAAAAAGCCTATCATACTCATGGCGTAGGCTCTTAAAACAGAGGGAGTCATGTCTATAAAGTACGTATAACTACCCAAAACAAGGAAAACCAATAGAGCCAAATCGGCAGTACGATTTCTATAAGGGAAGTACCTATCTTGAAAAAAAGCATAAATAGGCTTCAAAAGAAAAAATAAAATTGCACTCAAAATACCAAGATGAAACCCACTAATAGCAACAAGATGTGCTATACCCCATTTTGTTATATCTTCTCTCAAATCCTTTGAAAGTGGTATTGCAAAAAAAAGAGCATTATATAACTCTCTTGAAACACTATCTTCGTGTTGATTTTCCACAAAGGAAACTAAACAATTTTTGACACTTCTACTCTTTACATGTAGAGATTTTGAAGAGGCATAAAAGCCTTTTAAATAACCGTAAAAATCTATGCCTTTTGTATAAAAAATGACTTTTAGTTCATCATTTCTCTTTACATGTAAAGCTTCTTTGTAAGTTGTATAAAAAGTAAAATCTCTACTTCTTAACTTCAATATTCTATAGTTTTTACCCTCTTTTTGATAATCGCTAAGAACTTTGGCAGTCGTTACATGTAAGGAGTAAGTAGTTATTTGTTTGTATTTGTAAAACTCATAAGAGAGTGAGATAGCCAGAAGAACCACTATCACTACAAGAGTTGTAAAAATCTCTTTTTTAGTAGTGAAAAGTGGTATGCTTTTCATTAAATTTGGGGCAATCCAGTTAGTGTTGCCTCATGAGCTGGTATGTTAGACTCATTATATATAATCTCAATTGGAACATCACTAGCATCTACAAACTTTGTAAAAGATTTTTGAAAAACCATATTTACCACACCAATAGGACCATTTCTATTTTTTCCTATGATTAACTCTGCATTCTCTTCCTCTTTTTCCTGAAAGTTATTTCTGTACTCAGTTCCCTCAGCACGTGCTTTACTCTCTTTCTCTTTCTCTTCACGCATACGGTAAACATCATCACGATAAACAAACATAATCAAATCGGCATCTTGCTCGATAGCTCCTGATTCACGTATATCACTCATCATAGGACGCTTATCATTACGACTCTCAACACCACGGTTTAGCTGAGAAAGTGCTACTATTGGCAACTCTAACTCACGAGCCAAAAGCTTTAACCCTCGACTTATATCACTTACTTCTTGGTGTCTATCTTTGTTTCCTGTTCCTGTCATCAACTGCAAATAATCTATAACACAAAGAGCAATTTCTGGGTGTTGAGTTTTGAGTTTTCTTAGTTTTGAGCGTACATTGTGTATGGTTACGCTTCCGTTGTCATCTACAAAAAGCTTTTTACTGCTCATTGTGTCAACTGCAGCATTTAACCTACTCCACTGGTCATCATTCATGTTTCCAACTTTTAATTCTTGAAGAGGTATGGAAGTTTTAGCACTCAACATTCTTATCATCAACTGCTCTGCTGGCATCTCTAGTGAAAATATAGCTACACCTCTGTTGTCGTCAAGTGCTTGTTGGGCAAGGTTTAGAACAAAACTTGTTTTTCCCATAGCAGGACGTGCAGCAACGATGATTAGGTCACCCTCTCCAAAACCAGTTGTAAGTTTATTGAGTTTTGAAAAGCCTGTGTTTAGCCCTACTACTCCTGCATTTCCGCGTTTTTTCATCTCTAAAATATGCTCTATAGTCGCATGAGTCATCTCAGGAGAGTCTCTAAACTCTTTTTTGCTACTTCCCTCTGTTATTTGATAGAGTTTTTGTTGAACCAAATCTACCACTTCACTTGATGGTAAATCCTTCTCAACAGCGACCTCTCGTATTTCACCAGTTAGCTTTACAAGCTCTCTTTTTATAGACTTTTCACGTAGCTCTTCAACATAAGCTTTAATTGAAGGAAGTGGATTTGTTGAGAGAATTTCAAGCATAGCATCTTCATCAAATCTCTCTGCTTGATTGAGCTTTTTCTTAATAAACTCTTCATCAATGGGAAGATCAGTTCTTTCGCACTCCTCCATAGCCTCAAAAATATACTTATGTGCAGGTAGGTAAAAATCTCTTGCTTTTACCTCAGAAGCCACCTCTTCAAAAGAAGCAGGATTAAAAAGAATTGAGCTTAGAACTGAGCGTTCTATGTTTATATTGTGTAAGTTATCCATTGTCTGCTGCCTTTTGAACTTCTATCATAAATCTATCTACTAACTCGTCTTCTTTTAACTTCGCTACTACTTCACCCTTTACCATCACCAATCCTTGAGCTTTTCCAAATGCTATAGCAACATCTGCATGCTTTGCTTCGCCAATAGCATTGACAACACAACCCATAACTGAAATGTTTAGTGGTGTTTTTATATCTTTTACTCTTTTTTCTACTTCTGCTACAGCCTTAACTAAATCGGCTTCAATACGACCACAAGTAGGACACGAGATGATGTTCACTCCACTCTTCACTACACCGCTATCTTTAAGAATTGCACGTGCAACTGTTATTTCTTCTTCAAGCTCACCAGTCATAGAGACTCGCATAGTATCACCAATGCCTTCAAGTAACAAAGTACCCAAAGCAATAGAAGATTTTATGGTAGAGTGAAACTTAGTTCCAGCCTCTGTAACGCCAAGGTGAAATGGGTGACTTGTAAGAGGTCTAAGCATTCGGTACGCTTTAACAGTCCGCTCTACATCGCTTGCCTTTAAAGAAACTTTTATGTCATTAAACCCCAAATCTTCAAGGTATTTTATGTTATAAAGTGCTGATTCAACCATGCCTTTTGCAGTTGCCCCATACTTCACATCAAACTCTCTTTCCAAACTTCCAGAGTTCACTCCAATACGAATTGGAATGTTTCGGTCTTGACAAGCTCTAACGACCTCTTTAACTCTCTCTTTATTACCAATGTTGCCAGGATTTATACGAATACAATCCACAACTTCAGCCGCAATCAAAGCGAGTCTATAGTTAAAATGAATGTCCGCCACAAGAGGAAGTGTTATCTGCTCTTTTATAGCCCTTAAAGCATTTGCATCTTCATAATCAGGCACAGCAACACGAACAATGTCAGCTCCTGCAAAATGAAGTCTTTTTATCTGCTCCACAGTTGCCTCAACGTCATGAGTTTTAGAGTAAGTCATAGACTGCACACTAATTGGAGCATCTCCACCGACAGCTACATCGCCAATATATATTTTATTTGTTGGGTATCTTTTTATCATTATTTTTCCAAATTAATCTTCATTTGCTTTAGTATATCTAGTAAATCATTTATATTATTTTTACATATACCAAATATTATATCAGCATCTAAATCAAAGTAATGATGAGAGATAAAATCTCTTATTCCTTTTATCTTTTTCCACTCTATTTGAGGATACTGATTTAATAATTTTTTCTCTGTTATTTTATCTATATTTTTTAAACTTTCGCCAATAGCTATAAGTTTCATACAGATACCATCAAGTCTCTCTTGCCCTTCTTTAGTATCAACAAAATCATCTTCACATAAAATATGAGAACATCTATCTTTTACCACTTCTGATGCATCTATAATTTGATTTAGTATGTCTATAACTAAACTTTTATCATACATATACACCATCCTCTAAAATTCTTTTCTTCAAGTAAGGATTCATTTTATCTCTTAATCTTACTACGTCAACTTTTGTGTTAAATCTTTTTTCTAAATCTTCTTTAAAGTCATAGAGCAAAAAATAATCACTCAATTTCGTATCAATGGCTATGTCAATGTCACTATCTTCTAAGTTTTCCTCTCTAGCATATGAGCCAAATAGTATAAGTTCTGATATATCATATTTATCACTAAAATTCTCTTTTTTTTCTTTTAAATAGTTTATAATTTCATTTTTAGTCATGCCAATCCTTTAAAGTTTAATTATACCTATAATAGATTAAGAAAAAGATAATGGGTCAATATCAATCTCTACATGTAAGTGTTTGCAAGAGTGTGCAAACCTAAGTAACTCGTTTGTGTTCGAGCTTCTTAGAAGCATATTGTAGCGGTATTTGTTGGCTATTTTTTCTATATTTGCTCTGCCGTATCCTACTACTTCAAGTTTTGGAAAAGCATGAGTTATTTGCTCAACCTCACTCATAATTTGACTTGCTTTTTCATCTTTTATGTGGCTTACAAGGACTTTTAAAAGTTTTCTATATGGTGGGTAAATCTCTTCTCTAAAGTGTAGTTCATCTTGCATAAATATTTCATAGTCATTGAAAAACTCTTCAAAAAATTCTCTATTTTGTGTCTGTATGTAGACCTCTCCTAAACCTTTTCTTCCACTTCTTCCTGCAACTTGAAGTAAAAGGCTCATAGCCCTCTCTCTTGCTCTAAAGTCTGGTAAATTTAAAATAGTATCTATGCCTATGACAACACTAAGCCCTACACCATGGTAGTCATGTCCTTTTGCTAACATCTGTGTTCCTACTAAAACATCTATCTTTTTTTCGTTGAAGTTTTTTAGTCTATCATTCAGTTTTTTCTGCGTTGAGACTTCATCTCTATCAAACTTTTCTATAACTTTTAGGGGGTAAAGTTCTCGTAGTCTCTGCTTTACCTCTTCAGTTCCTATGCGGTTTGACTGCATGTGTGTAGAGTGACAGCTTGGACACTCTTTTGGTATAGCTTGAGCAAAGTTACAATAGTGGCATTTAAGGGCATTTTTGTTTACATGTAGACTCATGCCAACAGAGCAGTATGGGCACAAAACTTTCTCACCACACTCTTGACAAGCTACGTACTTAAAGTTTGCCCTAGTTGGCAAAAAAACTATGATTTGATTGTTTTTTTCTAAATGTTCGCTTATTTTGGTTATCATGGGAGCTGAAAGTTCATTGTTTGCATGTTCAAAGTAGATAGACTTCGTTGAAGCAAAGTAAGTACCTTTTAGACGAAACTTTGGAAGGTTTTTAAAACTCCCTAAAGATGGTGTTGCACTCCCTAAAACTACTTTAGCTTCCAACCTTTTGCCAAAAAGAAGTGCCAAATCACGAGCGTTGTAGCGAGGTCTTTGGTTTGACTTGTAACTATCGTCATGCTCTTCATCTACTACTATCAAACCCAAGTTTGATACTGGAAGAAAAAGTGCCGAACGTGTTCCTGCTATGACTGAGATTTCACCATTGGCTAAAGCTTTTAAAATTTCAGTTTTTTTCTTTTTAGTAACTTTTGAGTGCCAAAGTGCAACTCTGTTACCAAAAGCATTTTTAAGTCGTTTTTTTGTTTGTGGAGTTAAACCAATCTCTGGCATAAGAAAAAT
>CAZHBU010000017.1:21555-33666 GCA_964530865.1 uncultured Sulfurospirillum sp. | reverse complement strand
GCAAGTTTAAAAAACACAAATGGTTCTTTTTGCCAAATAGTAAATGGTTCTAAAAGCTCTTTACATGTAGACTCATTTAGTACCTCTACATGTAGACTTTTTTGTTTTAAAAACTCTATGCCACCACTAGCTTTTTTATTTGTATCTAATGTACCAACAATAACTTTATTAAACCCAAGTTTAGCAATAAGATGAGAACATGGTGGAGTCTTTCCAAAGTGATTACAAGGCTCTAGTGTTACATAGATATTTTTATCTTTAAATATTCCGTTATGGTTTAGTTCCAAGTAATCATGAATATTTTTTGAGTCTTCAATATTTAATATCTCTTTATTTTGTGTGATTTTAAAATAGGCTTTTTTAATCGCATTTACTTCGGCATGAGGAGTTCCTACTTTTTTGTGCACGCCATATGAAATAAAATTATTTTGATTGTCAGTTATAACCGCTCCAACAGGAGGGTTTGGGTAAGTTAGCCCTTGATAAGCCCAAGCTTTTTCAAGTGCTAAGTCTATAAAATACCTCATGCCAGTTTACCATTTGTAGTAAGTTCTAGCTTTCTCTATGTCGTCCATGAGAACAACACTAACTTCACCATCATACTCTGTAATAGTTAGCTTTCGCTCATCAATAGAATCAAGTTTACCAATAATTTTATCTGTGTTTATCAGTTTTACTTTTATATCTTCACCAATTGAGCCAATGTAATGCTCCATTTTTTTAAGAGGACGCTCTATTCCAGGGCTACTAACTTCAAGTGTATAAACACCATTTACTGGTGGTTCTAAATCTAAAATTGGAGATAAAATTCTAGTCACTTCTGCGCATTTATCAAGATTTACTTTCTCTTTTGCACTTGTTATATAAATTCTAAAAATCCTCTGCTCATACTCACTTACAGTTTCAATATCATAAAGTTCAACTCCACAGTCTTGAAGTATATTTACAATAGTATCTTTAGTTGTCATCTTTTTTACCCTTTTCAAGTTCACGAGCTACTTGTGCAAACAGATCGTCCATCTGATTTTGTTTTTCTAGTTTATCATCAAATATAAATTTAAAATCAGGACATCTAAACCAACCCTCAGTTTGCATACAGTGGTTTTTTATGTGTGAATTTACTTTTTTTAGGTGTTTAATGATGTACTTTTGCTCATCTGCATCAAACATCATTTTATCGAGATAAACTGTAGCATCATACTTTCCACGAGTACACTCTACGTCTATAACGCAAAGTCCATTTAACATATCATCATTTAAAGTTGAGAGTGCCTCAGGAATAAGTTCCCTCAGCACACTCTCAGTTCTTTGTAGTTTTATCGATTTTTCCATTTTAATGTCTCCTTTTCAAGGAACAAAGTCCCTTAAAAATTCTTTGCACTAAAGCTTTTACTTCGTAAAGACTGCTCATTATAGAGTTGCTTGCTCTTCTACTTCCTTGAAGCTCTCTATATAATCGCCCTCTTTAATGTCATTATATCCTTCGATACCGATACCACATTCGTAACCTTTTTTAACTTCGTTTGCATCATCCTTAAAACGTTTAAGTGAAGATACACTACCTTCATAAACGATAACACCATCACGAATAAGACGAACTTTAACACCCCGTTTGATTGAACCATCAGTAACAATACAACCTGCAATTGCTCCAATTTTAGGAACAACAAATACTTCACGTACTTGAGCTTGACCAATGTTTTCTTCTCTAATAACTGGTGCAAGAAGACCAGAAACAAGTCCCGTAACATCATCAATTAAATCGTAAATAATATTATATGTTTTTATCTCTACGCCATTTGCTTTTGCTTTTTCTTTAACAGCTCCTGTTGGTCTAACATGAAAACCAAGAATAACACAGTTTTCACTAGCTTCAGCCAACGCAACATCACTCTCTGTAATGCCACCAATACCTGAGCTTATAATATTAATTTTTACTTCATCATTTTTAATCTTAGCAAGTGAGCCTTTAATAGCTTCTAGTGAACCTTGAACGTCAGCTTTTAAGATAACAGGTAGAGTCTTTATAGCACCCTCTGCAATCTTACTACTTAACTCATCTAAAGTTACTTTAGTTGATTTTGAAAGCTCTTTTTGTCTTAGGTAATCTGCTCTTTTCTGAGCATATTCACGAGCTATTTTGTCAGTTTTTACACTTACAAGATGTTCACCAGATCCTGGAACTTCACTAAGTCCTAGAACTACAACTGGCTCTCCTGGAAGTGCTTCTTTAACTGGTTTACCAGTATCGTCAAGAAGTGCTCTTACTTTTCCGTGTCCAACACCTGCTACGATAACATCTCCAACTTTCAGAGTTCCTTCGTTAATTACAACAGTTGCAACAGGACCTCTTCCTTTTTCTACTGAACTCTCAATAACAGTCGCTTTTGCTTCTCTATTGGGATTTGCTTTTAGCTCTAACATATCAGCTTGAAGAAGTACAACTTCTAATAAATCTTCAACGCCCATACCACTTTTTGCAGATACTTCAACAAACTCATAATCTCCGCCCCAATCAACTGGAGTAACTTCAAGCTCGGCAAGTCCTGCTTTTGCCATATCTGGGTTTGCAGCTTCTAAGTCCATCTTATTCATAGCGATGATAAAAGGCACATTGGCAGCTTTTGCATGTTCTACCGCTTCTCTTGTCTGAGGCATAACACCATCATCAGCTGCCACAACAATAATTACAATATCTGTTACTTGAGCACCACGACTTCTCATTTCTGTAAATGCCGCGTGACCTGGTGTATCTATAAATGTTATATTTCTTCCATTTTTTTCAACCATATAGGCACCAACGTGTTGAGTAATTCCGCCAGACTCTCCACTAGCTACTTTAGAGTTTCTAATGTAATCTAAAAGCGAAGTCTTACCATGATCAACGTGACCCATGATAGTTATGATAGGTGCACGCTCTACCATCTGGTCTTCACTTGATTCTTCATAATCTCCAACATAGTCAAATTCTTCTTGAACATTAACTGTTGTAACTTCAACTTCAAAAGTCTCAGCTAAAATATCAATAGAATCTTTATCTAAAAAGTCATTTTTTGTAACTAACATACCTAGCAAGAATAGCTCTTTTATAACATCACTTGGTTGCTTGTTTATCTTTTCAGCAAACTCGTACACTCTAATATCTTCAGGAATTTCAATAGAAGAAACCACTACATTTTCAAGATCAATAATTTTTTTAACTCTTCTTTTTCTTCCACGTCTTTTTATGCCATGAGGTTGAATGAAACTTGGTCTTTTTGTGGTTCTAATTTGTGAAGGATCACTATTTTTCTTTGTTCTTACTTCTACTTTTGGCTCAGCTTTGATAGTTAAATCTGGTAAAACTACCATGTTGTCTTCTAAATCAAGCTTTATATCTGCCATATCACTAAAAGCTATATCCATTCTCTCAGTGCTGCTCTGTTTTCCAGCAGGAATTTTTCTAACTTTTTTCTTTCTTTTATTAGCTTCACTAGCACTTCCAAAAACAGACTCTAATGGTTGAGAATTTTTCTTTTTTGCATAAGGTGAAGGAAAGTTTTTAGGGTCAGCTTCTACTTTAACTGGACGCTTCTTCTTTACAATTACCAAACCTCTACGCTTACGAACACTGGCTCTTGCTAAGGGCTCTTTTTTAGGCTCTGGTTTTTCCTCTTCAGCTTTTGGTTCTTCTTTTTTCTCTTCAACCTTAGGTTCTGCCAAAACCTCTTTTGGAATTTCTTGAACTTTTGGTTCAACTACTTTAGGTTCTTCTTTTTTAACTATCTTCTCTTCAACTTTTTTAGGAGTCTCTTTGGCAACAGGTTTTTCTTTAACTACCTCTTTTTTAGGAGTAGCTTTTTCTTCTTGCTTAGGCTCTTCCTTTTTAGGCTCTGCTTTAGCTTTTTTTACTACAGGTTTTGGTTCAACTACTTTTGGCTCTTCTTTTACGCCTGTTAAGACATAATTCATAAGCTTTTCAGCATCTTCTGGAGTAACAGAACTGTTAGCAGCTTTTACTTCTAAACCTATATCTGCCGCTTTTTCAACAACCTCTTTACTCTTTATACCAAGCTCTTCTGCAATTTCTTTTATTCTCACCTTGTCCATTCGATCAAGTCTCCTTAGTTGGAAATATATTTCCAAATTCGTCTATTTTTTTATATTTTAGTCTAAATTTACCATTTAGTATCTTTACTAACTTTTTCTCATCAAGCTCGATACAATCCGAACAGATATAATTACTACGTCCTACTTTTGTAAACTCTATTAGTTTTCCATTATGTAATTGAAAGCGGATTAGTGTGTTTTGTTCATATCTTCCTCTACAGATGATACACATTCGGATAGGCTTTTTTATCTAAAATCTCCTCTTTAATAAAGCAAAGCTTCATTAAAAATTCCTCTCACTAAAGCTTGCCTCCCGGCAGAACAAAACTGATGTTTTGTTATTCGCGTGCTATTATACCAAAATTAAACTGTTTTTCAACTTTAAGTTATCTCAAAGCCACTATTATCAAAATCAAATACCTCAATTTTGAAATTTGGGAACGATTTTTTTAATGCTTCTCTCAATCTTTGAGCATCTTTTTTATAAGTTAGTGAGAAAAAAGATGAACCACTTCCAGAGAGTGTACTCATCAGAGCTCCATTTTTAAGTGCCATTTTTCTTACACCAAAAAGCTCTTTCATCTTCTTCATTCTTCTGTTTTCGTGTACCTTGTCCCAACTTGCATATTTTAAAATTTCCCAATCTTCACTAAAAAAAGCAGCGCTCATAAGCCCAACTCGTGAACTATTGAAAGTAACATCTGCCATATGATAGGACTTTGGAAGTTGTGTTCTTGAGTGTGCTGTACTCATAGCACGGTCAGGTATAACCATAACTGCTTTAAGATTTTGTGGTAACTCTTTTTTTAGTGTTTTAACAAAATCGTCAACTACTATTGAAGTCGTAAAGCCTCCATAAACTGCAGGAGCTATGTTATCTGGGTGATTTTCATAAACAAGGGCACGATTTAGTATAGTCTCTTTTGAAATCTTTACATCTGCCATATAATAAGCACTAGCAATCGCCCCGACTATAACAGCTGAACTACTACCTAATCCTCTTGAAAATGGAATATTGTTTTCAAATTCAAACCTAAAATTTTGTTTTTTTCCTTCTAGCTCTTGATAAATCTCTTTAAATACAGATACAAAAACATTATTTACTTTTAGTCTGGGTCTATTTGAGCCTTCACCTTTTATAGAGATACTTTGACAGGTATATGGTATTATAGTTACGTAATTATATAATGATATTGCAAGCCCTAAGCTATCAAATCCAGGTCCTAGATTTGCACTTGTTGCTGGTATTCTTATCTTCATGGTTACACCGCCGGTAAGATATAGAGAGGTTCTATATCTGTGTTAAAATTTTCTATCTCTATAGTTTTTGGTAAAACAAACTCACAAGTCTGTTCCTCTTCAAAAAATTGAGTATCTATTTTACCATCTTTTTTCACAAAATACATTTTTCTCATAGCCTTAATAGGACTATTGTTATTAAAATTAAATCCATCAGATGCAAAAAGTTCTATGTTTTTAGTAATGCTAAGAGTTCTTAAAAATATATATGTAATTTTTATAGCCATAAAGCTACCAGGACCTTTTGCAAAAAAGACTCTCTTACATGTAAAGCTTTTTAGTATCTCTTCAAAGATACGTGGCAATACTTCACTAGTGTGCTCTTTTGTAATATACTCTTTTGTTAATTGATTATTTTCATATATACCCACTTTAAGTGGTGAAGTTAGAGAGATAACAACAATATCGATTATAGGTTTTATGCAAACACCCCTACAAGCTCGAGTTCTTCAGCCATAGCAAAATCTACTACTTCATAGTTTTTAGGGTCTTTTAGTATCTCTTTTGTCAAAAGATGATTTAAATTGTGACTACCTGCAAATGACTCATAATCAGCTACAATAGGAGCTCCTAAAAGTGCTAAATCACCAATAGCATCTAGTATCTTATGCTTTACAAATTCATCTTTAAATCTCAACCCTCCAGGGTTTAGTATCTTTTTATCATCTAAAACTATAGCATTATCAAGTGAACCACCAAGAGCAAGACCACGACTTTGTAAGTACTGTACATCTTTTAAAAAGCCAAATGTCCTAGCACGAGAAATCTCTTCTATATATCCTCGTCTGCTAAAACTAAACTGATAATCTTGTTTTCCTATGACAGGATGAGGAAAATCTATTTCAAAATTATATGAAGGTTTTTTTGAAGGTTTTACTCTTGCAAACTTCTTTCCATCAACTACTTCCACTTCTTTTTTTATAATCAAAACACTCTTATTTATATCGAGTTCTCTTCTTCCTGCTTCATCTAGCATCATACAAAAACTAGCTCCACTTCCATCCATAACTGGAACTTCTGCACCATTTAATGTTACAAGTATATTATCTATTCCGTAAGAGTAGATTGCTGAGAGCAGGTGTTCAATGGTTGAAATATAGTTTTCTCCATCGCCAATAACAGTTGCATTACTAGTATTTACTACATTTCCAGGCGCTGCTTTTATACTCATACCTACGTCAGATCTATAAAAAACTATGCCACTATTTGCTTCGAGTGGTTCGAGTGTTATTTTTATAGGCTCACCCTTATGTAAACCTATACCAACACTCTCTATTTTTTTAGCAACTGTAATTTGACGCAACTCTATACCTCTTTTATCTCTATTTTATTATTTTTTAATGTTATCTTCTGCAAAATAGCATTTTGTAGAAATTCTCTCTCTACAATCTCTCCATTAAAAATTAAATTACCTCGTTCGCTCAATCCATGAAGAATTATATACTCACCATCGCACTGAACTAAACCATCTATTATGCCATATATTGAGACACTTTGTGTACAAAAAAGTTTAGCACCACTATTGATACGTCCAAAAACAACCACAGGTAACTCTTCGTTTATCTCTTCTCCTGAGCGTATTGGTCTCTCATAAATCTTCAATTTCTCTTTTAAACAAGGCTCTTCTAAAAGGCTTTGTTTCTGTTTTTCTTTTTTAGGAATTTCAGATACAATCTCTTTTTTAACATTTGAAAATCTAAGCTTACATGTAGATATGTTTTTATAACACAAACCTTCATCATTAAGTATCTTCTCGATACTTTCATCAACTTCACCATCAACAAGCAAAAAGAATTCCATTAGTAATATTTTATTTTTATTCAAATATTCCACAAAATCATCTTTACTATCTACATTTATATGAAAAACACGTAAGTTTTTTTGTTTGACTATCATTTTCTCTCTATCATCTTTTTTGCTGATTTTATAACATCAAATATATTATCTTTCATCCAACTCTTATCCATCCACTCTTCAGGACGAACTTCAACTCCTTGGACTATCATGCCAAAATGCAGATGATCACCAAGAGCAAGTCCTGTCATACCAGTCTTGGCTATAACATCACCAGCTTTTACATGCTCTGCTTTATCAACTAAAAAACTAGAGTTATGTCCATAAAGAGAGTAAACTCCAAGCCCATGAGATATAATAATGTTTTTTCCATATATACCATTGTACTTTGTATAAACCACTTCTCCTGCATTAGAAGCTACAACATCTGCTCCAGCCGTACTAGCAAGATCTAATCCTAAGTGATAAGACTCACTTACTAAATTGTTTTTATATCTAAAATACCTATGATCTCCAAAACTTGCAACTGCTGCTGCATTTTTCAGAGGGTAAAATGGCTTCATTCTGAAAGAGCTAATCCTACTCTTTTGAGTTTCTGAAGTTACATTTTTTATGACTTTCTCATTATTATTTCTCATAGTTTCATTAACATATTTAAATCTCTCTAGCTTGCTGAGTTCTACAGAGTCAGGATTATCATCTTCTGCTAAATCAGATATTTTTCCTTCTAAAAACTTGTCTTTTAAATTTATCTTTGATACTTTGTATTTCTTACCTTTTAAGTAAAATCTAACTCTACTTTTTGCAATATTGCCAGCACCGTCACGTGCTATGATTGTAGCTTTAAAACTCTTTTCATAACTAGGCCAAGCCAATAGAGAAACGTAATGATCATCTTTATAAAAAGGTGTTGGGTAAAATCTTTTTCCAAAATTGGTCTCTATATAAAGCTCTTTTAGATTAATATCTTTTGCTTTAAACACAACAGTGGCAACACCACCTTTGATAATCTTATACGAATTATTTATCACTATAAGTTCTGGTCTTCTGGTGTCTACGTGAATAATTGATTTTTTAATGGTCTTATTTCCAGAGAGAAAATTCCATTTACTTGCATCAACTGCTTCTATTGTTAACTCAAAATTCTTTTTATTGCTTACAAACCCAGTTCTTGGAAATTTTATATCTAAAATATGCTCTTTTTTAGAAACTTCAAAAAGCTTTTTTGACAAAATTATAGAGTTTTTTCCATCACTCAAAATTGCACGGATAAATTTTATACCACTGCCATCACTTATCTTAACAGATATTGGTTTTTTTAAATTCCAATCTATCTTTCCAACTAATCCAATAGTTGGAGCTTCTCTTTCAAAAATCTTTGAATTATACAAATATGCCAATGACGCTAAAATCAAAATCAATATAACTAAAACCATTATTCCCGATGAACTCTTTTTCCTTCTCATACTACCTCTTCAATAAATCTAATATTTCTTTACATGTAGCTTTTAAATCGCTACTCTTTACATCAAAACCTGCGGCACCTTTGTGCCCTCCCCCATCATGCATAGCTGAAATCTTAGAGACATCTATATCTCCATCACTTCTAAGTGAAATTTTACAACCATCATCAACTTCTAAAACCATCAATGCTACTTTTACATTTGCAATATCACGAAGCATACTTATGATATTTTTCGTATCGCTTCGTTTTACTCCTGTCGATTCAAGTGTAGCCCTATCAAAAACTATTGAAACAATTGTAGCATCATAATGTAACTCAAAATTACTCAGCATATACGCTATCAATCTGGTTTTTGCCAAAGAGACATTGCTCTTTACTTCATTTGCAATCATTTTTGGATCTGCTCCACACTCAATAAGCTCAGAAGCTGTTCTAAATGTATCTGCATCAATACCACCATATCTAAAAAAACCAGTGTCATCTGCTACTGAAACATACAGAGCTATTGCTGTTTTTTTAGATATATTTATACTATTTTCTTTTAAAAGTCTATAAAGAACTATACCAGCACTTGAAGCTTCACTTAAAACAACATTTATGTCACCAAAATTTTTGTTGCTTTTATGGTGATCAATGTTTACTATCTTGTAATCACCTTTTTGTACTCCTAGTCTATCAAAACTAGCACTATCACAACAGACTAACAAATCAAAAAACTTTGGCAGTTTTCTCTGAATCTTAGAAAATCCATCTAAAAAACCAAATTCTCTTGGAAGTTCATCACAAGTAGCATTAAAAAGTGCCACTTTTTTACCTTGCTCTTTTAGTACATTATATAAGGCTAAAGTAGAGCCTATAGTGTCTCCATCTGGATGAATGTGAGAGACTATAACAATATATCTAGCATTTATGATTTTATTCCAAGCTTCTTTGTACATGTAGTGCCCATTTTTAAAAATATTATTATAGTGAAAACTAACTAAATTTAACGTTATTCTACTCGCTTATGTTAAACGAATGGATAATAACGCTATACTCCAAGAATGTTTACAAATATTTTCAAATCACGCATTGCACTGCTATACCTAATATCAATCGCTATGATGTTCTCTTTTTCATCTTGGATGTCACTTTTAAATAACTTTGCTATTGAAGTTGCCACTTTTAATGGAAGCCAAATTGGTATGCTTCAAAGCATAAGAGAGATTCCTGGCTTTTTAGCTTTTGGTGTTATCTTTGTTCTTATGCTTGTTTCACAACAAAGACTTGTCTATATCTCAATGATGTTGCTAGGAATTGGAGTAGCACTTACCGGACTTTTTCCAAGCGTTCTAGGACTCTATGTTACAACTGTTATTATGTCCATTGGCTTTCACTATCTAGAAACTCTAAATCAATCTCTATCTTTACAATGGCTTGACAAGGCAAAAGCACCCATCATCTTAGGGAAAATAACCGCTGCAAAATCATTTACTAGTTTGATAGTATTTGTTCTTATATTTGTTTTTATGAAGTTTTACTCAATCGAATACAAATATGTTTATCTATTTTTTGGTGGGATTACATTTTTCATTGGCATCTTAGCTTGGTTTTTGTTTGACCACTTTAAAGACGACGTAGTTCAAGAGAAAAAACTAAAACTAAAAAAAGAGTATTGGCTTTTTTATGTTCTTACCTTTTTTGCAGGAGCAAGAAGACAAATTTTCATGGTTTTTGCATCGTTCATGTTAGTTGAAAAGTTTGGTGTTGACATTGAAAATATGGTTTCACTTCTTTTCGTAAACTCTATTTTAAATATCTATTTTGCACCTTTTATTGGAAAGTTTATAGCTCGTATTGGAGAGAGAATAACTCTTAGAATTGAGTATATTGGTCTTATTTTAGTATTTGTATCTTATGCTTATGTTGAAAATATCTATTTTGCATATGCACTTTATGTAGTAGACCACCTACTTTTTTCTATGGCAATAGCACTTAAAACATACTTTCAAAAAATAGCTGACCCAAAAGATTTGGCAAGTGCAAGTGCTGTTAGTTTTACTATAAATCACATTGCAGCTGTGTTTTTACCAGCCTTACTTGGGCTTATCTGGTTATACTCTCATTCACTTGTTTTTATAATCGGTGCAAGTATAGCAGTCTGCTCTTTTGCTCTATCATTTCTCATACCACAAAATCCAACTATGGGTAATGAGACAACCTTGAAAAAGAGATAAGAAGTCTATATAAAAACCATAAAAATAGTATAGGGAAAAGCATAGTTTGAAAGATGAAAACTATAATCAAGTCAACTATATGGTCGGCTGCTTTTGAAGCAACATTTTGAAACTCAACTATCTTATTCTTATAATAATCGGTTGAAAAATAACTAGCTTTTTTATCATCAAAGTTACTTATTTCATTTTTTGCACTACTTATTGCACTTTGGGATTGTTCTATATTGTAATCTTGTTTAACAAAATTTACGTAAACATACTCATTTGCTATTGCCATAAATGGTATACTAAATCTTAGAAAAATTAATACCATAGTAAATTTAAAAAAAATATTTTTGCTTATATTGTATTTTTTCAACTTAAGAAATAAAAGTATATTTGATACCATCAAACTAACTATCAACAAAATTTCAAAGCCATTACAAGTAACTATATTCATAAGTATTTTTTGGATACCCAATGAAGTCAATGAAGCAAGCATAATCCAAGAAAATCTTTCAACAAGATCATTTATAGGATCTAGAATTTCACCTATGCTAAAAGTAAATCCAACTCCTACTTCAGTTCCTTGTGCTAATGAAATAACACCATTTAAGGCTTTTGCAGTAGCAAAAACTCCCAAAGCTTGCTTAAAAGATGACTCTATTCTGTTATTTGCATTGCTATCAAGTTTGGCAAAAGTTGCAAGATATATGACCAATAAAGAACATATAAAAACTAAACCTTTTACCCAATGCTCCTGTATTTTATGTTTCAAATTCAACCTCTTCTATTAAAGAGTCTTTAACAACCACAGTTCCTGCTATCTTATCATGCCAACCCTGTTTGCGTTTGTCAAATGCAACCCAAATAAAACCAAGCAAAAAAATTGAAGATACAAAATACCCAACATAACGTAACAAAAACTGCACTAATGTTGGTTTTTTACCTGTCTTTGCATCAACTATAGTCAATTTTGTCAACATTTTTCCTGGAGTAGCTGATTTGTAAACCCAAAAAGCCATAACAACAATAGCAGGTAAAAGGTAGTTTAAAAAGAAATTTCCATCACCTTCCAAATTATATGAACTTGCACTGTAGCTCATATTATCACCGCTCATCTCCATACTAGTAGAATTCAAGCCATACATACTTATCATAAGAGGTACAAAAAGCAACAACATTACAAATGTATCAATCACGGAAGCCCAAAATCTAATCCAAAAACCTGCATACGTCATATACTATCTCCTTGAAATTACTTCACTA
>CAZHBU010000017.1:0-21455 GCA_964530865.1 uncultured Sulfurospirillum sp. | reverse complement strand
TCTAATCCAAAAACCTGCATACGTCATATACTATCTCCTTGAAATTACTTCACTATAAAGGTCAGCCCCATATTATAAACTTTTATATTCTTGCTTTCTTAGAACTCTGATATACAAAAGCCAAAACTTCCGCAACGGCTTTGTATAGAGTCTCTGGAATTACCTCATCTATCTCACATTTTTTATACAGTTCACGTGCAAGAGGTGGGTTTTCTACTACTTGTACCCCATGTTCCCGTGCTATCTCTTTTATCTTTAGTGCTAGATGATCAACACCCTTTGCTATGATTTTTGGGGCATTCTCTTTATCTGTATCATATCTAATTGCAACTGAAAAGTGAGTTGGATTTGTAATGACAACATCAGCACTAGGAATATCGCTCATCATTCTCTTTTTACTCATCTCCATCTGTACTCTTTTGATACGAGCTTTTACTTGAGGATCACCCTCCATCTGCTTGTATTCATCTTTTATCTCTTGCTTGCTCATCTTTAAATCTTTAAAGTAATTATACCTAACAAAAAACAAATCAAAAAGAGCAAGCCCCAAAAATAGCATAAGCATAACTGCAATCAAAATTAGAGCTTTATCTCTAAGCCATTCAAGTTGGTCATAAATTGAGAAAAATACAACAGAAGGTAGCTCTGTTGTAAAATCAAGTAGATAATAATATGCGAGACTCATAACAAGAATTACTTTTACAACAATCTTTATTCCCTCAATAAATTTTTTCATACTTACTAGGTTTTTTATTCCCTTTATGGGATCAATTTTTTTAAAATCAGGAATGAGAGGTTTTGTGGTACTTAAAAAACCAAACTGCATAACAGCAGCCAATACGCCAGAGAGTGCAACTATAGCGGCCAATGGCAACACCATAAGTGCAAACTCTCTAAAGATTGTTATCATCAAAATATGGACATCATTTTTCTCTAAGTCTATGCCGATGTAAGATTGAACAAACCTATAAAGGTTAAACATTCTCTCTTTTATATAAGGAAAAAGAGCAAAAAAAGCTCCAATAGCTACTACAAGAGTTACAAAACTGCTAGTATCTTGACTCTTTGGAACATTTCCATCTTTTCTGGCATCTTCAATCTTCTTGGCGGTGGGCTCTTCTGTTTTTTCCTGATCGTCTGCCATTCTTTAACTACTCTTTGTGTGTAATTTTCATAGAAAAATCAAGCCATACTGCTTGATGAATCAAACTGCCACTACTAATGGCATCTACACCACTCTGAGCATAAGAGAAGATTGTTTTTTCTGTTATATTTCCACTTGCTTCAAGTAGGATATGTGGAGCTATATCATCTCTACATGTAACAACCTCTTTTATCTCTTCAGCACTCATGTTATCACACATAATCATATCTACATTACAGCTCATTGCCTCTTTTGCTGAGTTCAAACTAGAACACTCAATCTCAATCTTTGTTGTGTATGGTAGTTTTTTTCTGGCACTATTCACAAACTCTTTTAGGTTCTCTATAGTCTCTTGATGAGTATCTTTTAACATCAAACAATCATCAAGTCCCATGCGGTGATTATTCCCACCACCACATCTTACTGCATACTTTTCAAAAACTCTTAAAAGTGGTCTTGTTTTTCTAGTATCTAGTAGTTTAACATCACTCCCATTTAAAGCTTTTATATATCTGTTTGTATTGGTAGCTATGCCTGAAGCGTGTTGGAGTAGGTTTAGTATGGTTCTCTCACACATCAAAAGTTTTTTTGATTTGCCTTTTATGGTTGCTATCACGTCTCCAAACTCAAGAGTTTCTCCATCTTTTTTATGAAATTTATACTCAAGCTTTTCTACTTTGCATAGAGACTTTGCGTAAGTAACTCCTGCAAGAATTCCACTATCTTTACAGACTATCTTAGCAGTTGCTTTTTTACTATTACCAACCAAATAAAATAGGTCTCCACGTCCAATATCTTCTTGGAGTGCTGATTTTACAAATTTACGTATCATAACTCAAACATCCTATTCAAAGCTTCAAAAGCGTATTTTCTTGTATCTTCACTTATAGTAATTTCGCTCTCATAGTTTCCTACTTTTATCTTCAAAAGTGTATCTCTTAAATCTTCCAATCTTGTCTCGTTCATAGTTGGACACTCTGGTTTAGTTGATGAGAGCACATAAGTATTTTTATCTCGTAGTCTATTTACCATATTATACTCAGTTCCAACTACTACTTTTTGTTCCAAAGGCAACTCTTTGATGTACTTTATAATTTGACTAGTTGAGCCTACAAAATCCGACTTTTCACACACTTCTGGCTTGCACTCTGGGTGCGTTACAACTAAAATATCTGGGTATTTTTCTCTATAAAACTCTATATCTTCTACCTCAAAAAGCTGATGAACTGAACAAAAACCGTTATAACAGATGATGTCAGACTCTTTTGGGTCGCTTCCATCTCCAACTACGCAAGACTTTAGTCCCATATCTATTGCTATATTTTGTCCTAAACACCTGTCTGGTACAAAAAGTATCTTTTTACCACTTTTTAGAGCTTTTGTTATAATAACTTTTGCATTTGAACTGGTACAGACATAACCACCCATCTTACCAACAGCTGCTTTTACTTCAGCCGATGAGTTGATGTATGTAACAGGCATAATATCCTCTTTTTTGATACCGGCCTCTTCCAAAGTCTTTACATTTTGGTCATAATACTCGACATCTATCATCTTAGCCATAGCACAACATGCCATACGAGGCATCAAGACTCTTTTCTTCGGAGCCAATATCTTAACACTCTGCCCCATAAAACCAACACCACAAAAAATCAAATTTTGACTTTTATCGCGTGCTGCATACTTTGCAAGTTCTAGTGAATCTCCTGTAAAATCCGCCATATCAAATACTTCATCTTTTTGATAAAAATGTGCAACAATAGTTACGTCTAATTCTTCTTTTAATTTTTGTATCTCTTTATTTAGTGTCAAAATAAATTCCTTCTTTAAACTGTTCTTATTCACCATCTATATTTTTAGATAAAAGCATAAGATGTCAAATGTGAGGCAGATTTGTGAGAGCTTAGCAAGAGCTAAGGTGAACGAATCTAACGAAGCAGTTGATATCTTATGCTTTTACCCAAAGGGTGGCTTATCTTTGCCTTTATTACTTCGTTAAAGTCTTTCATCTTAGCTAAGGCTAGGATTTCAAGACTTTGCCTCGTACTAAAAGCAAAGATAAACCATCTAAAAGTATAGATGGTGCATAAGGTCAGTTACATAAAGCTTAGCATTATAACAAATTATGTATAATAATCACCAATTATTTATACATAGGATTCAAATGGATTTATTTTCAAACATCAATATTCAGTTTTATATAGTAGCTTACCTAGTTGGAGGTATCCCTTTTGGGCTTCTTTTAGCTAAAAAATTTACATCAATAGACGTACGTGAAAGTGGTAGTGGAAGCATTGGGGCAACTAATGTCCTTAGAGTTTTAAAAAACTCGAACCCTTCACTAGCTAAAAAAATAGCCATTGCAACTCTTCTTCTTGATGCTTTTAAAGGCATGGCTGTATTAGCAGTTGCTTCTTTCATGGGACTCAGCGAGCAAACACTGTGGATGGTTGCTATACTAGCTGTTATTGGACACTGTTATAGTCCTTATTTGAAGTTTGAAGGTGGTAAAGGCGTAGCTACTGGAATGGGTGTTATGCTTTTTATGCTACCCTTAGAAACTGTTTTAGCTGTTATAGCTTGGTTTATAGCTGGTAAAATACTCAAGGTATCATCACTATCATCTTTAATAGCTCTTATAACACTTCTTGTATCATCATTTATTATTCACCCAGAGATCCATGAAATAAGGACTCATGCACCTCTTTTTATAATCGCTTTTTTAATCGTTTATAAACATGTGCCTAACATCATGAGACTTTTTAGTGGTAAAGAGTCAAAAGTAGTATGACGATCTATGTTGAAAATTTAACTTTTGATGCAATCATAGGCATACTTCCCGAGGAACGATTAGTTCCTCAAAAAGTCATAGTTAACATAAAACTAGATTATGAATATAAAAAAGAATCTTTTATCAACTATGCAACTCTTTCTAATTTAGTAAAAAATAGTATCAAAAACAACAAGTTTGGGCTCATAGAAGAGGCACTTTTATCTCTACATGTAGAGATAAAAAGTAAGTTTTCACAAATATCTTCAATCAAACTTAAAATTTCTAAACCTACTATTCTCGCTCACGCCGATGTTTCAGTTGCATCAAAAATAGAATATTAAAAAAATATAAAAAAAACTTTAAATTTACCTAAAATTATGGTATACTTCGCTTTTAACTAATAACCTTAAAGGAATATAATGAGAATTTTAATAGTAGAAGATGAAGTTACTCTAAATAAAACAATTGCTGAAGGGCTACAAGAGTTTGGTTACCAAACTGATAGTTCTGAGAATTATAAAGATGCTGAGTATTATGTAGGCATAAGAAACTATGACCTAATTTTAACTGACTGGATGCTTCCAGATGGTGACGGTATAGATTTAATAGCACTTGTTAAACAAAAAGCACCAAGAACTGCTTGTGTTGTAATCTCTGCAAAAGATGATAAAGAGAGCGAAATCAAAGCACTTAAAGCTGGTGCTGATGACTATATTAAAAAACCATTTGATTTTGATATTTTAGTTGCTAGAATCGAAGCTAGACTTAGATTTGGTGGAACTAACGTAATCAAAATTGATGACTTAGTAATAGACCCTGATGAAGAAAAAATCACTTATAAAGGTCAAGAGATTGAGCTAAAAGGTAAGCCTTTTGAAGTTCTTACTCACCTAGCACGTCATAGTGACCAAATCGTATCTAAAGAGCAGCTACTAGACGCTATCTGGGAAGAACCAGAGTTAGTTACTCCAAACGTAATTGAAGTTGCAATCAACCAGATTCGTCAAAAAATGGACAAGCCTTTAGAAATCTCTACAATCGAAACGGTAAGACGTAGAGGTTATAGATTTTGTTTTCCAAAAAAAGTATAAGAAACAAATTTGCATTACAATTAGTGTTAGCTTCGGCTACACTGATTGTAATCTTCTCCGCTATTCTCTACAACTACATAAAAATATCAATCTACGAAGATTTAAATGTTGAACTCACCAAAGAAGCTACTAAAATATCTACAGAACATTCTCGTGCCTTAGGTGTTACAGGAATTGCCCTTTTTAAACATGTTATTGTTACTAATGATAGTAATTTAAAAGTTGTTGTTAGGGCAGATAAAAAACAGAAAATAAATTTTGAACAGTATAAAAAAAGAGGCGAGAGTTTTTTAACTATATACTATCCATTTGATAAAAAGAAATCAACATTTTTAGCAGTTACAAAAAACATATCAAATACAGATAAACTTTTAGATAAAATCTTACAAAGTATCATAGTCATAAACTTTATAACTATATTTTTAGTTATCTTCTATGCACTTCTTCTTTCAAGAATGCTTATAATCCCAATTCACTCTTTAACCACAAAACTAGCAGCCATGGATGAAAACTTTTTTCAATCAATAAATACAAAAAATATACCAGATGAGTTTGAACCTCTAGCCATTAGTATTAACAAACTAGTAGATAGGATTCACACTTTTGTGAAGTATCAAAAAGAACTCTTTATAGGAACTGCTCATGAGCTTAAAACTCCCCTAGCAGTCATGAAGACTAAAAATGAAGTAACGCTACTTAAAAAAAGAGATGAAGAGAAATATATAAATACTCTTCGTCATAATAACAAAACCATAGATGAAATGAACAAGATGATAGGGTGTATCTTAGAGATAGGCCGTCTTGAAGGTGCTCAATTTGAGCAGCCTATTGAGATAGATTTAATAAAATTTTTAAAAGAGAGAGCCAATAACTTTGAAATACTTGCTCACCAAGCTAAAAAAACCATCACTAAGAACTTCTCTCCAAAGTCATTTCCTATTATGATTCAACCTACACTTCTGATACACATACTACAAAATTTTGTACAAAATGCTATCAAATTTACTGCTGAGGGCGGGGAAATTGAAATAAGAAGCTTTACAGACTCTGATGGAATCAATATACACGTTATAGATGAAGGAGTTGGCATAGATGAGAGCCAAGACCTTTTTGCTCCATTTAAGAGATATGGGGGGAAAGAGGGAGCTGGACTTGGACTATTTTTAGCAAAAGGGGCAGCTGATGCAATTGGAGCTACAATAACTATAAAAAATAGAAAAAACCACAATGGAGCAGTTGCAACTCTTCATATCCCTATTTCTAACAAAAAAATGACGAAAAATGCCAAAAAATGTGATATATAAGCCCAGTTAAAGTTATATTAGTGTATAAAGTTGAAAAAAATTGAAAGATTAAAAATGTCACTATTAATAACTGATGAATGTATAGCATGTGATGCTTGTAGAGATGAGTGTCCAAACTACGCAATAGAAGAAGCTGATCCAATTTATATAATCGATCCAGATGTATGTACTGAGTGTGTTGGTCATTATGACGAGCCTTCATGTATAGCTGTTTGTCCTGTTGAGTGTATAATTCCAGATCCTGACAATGTTGAGACAATTGCAGAGCTTAAGCTAAAATTTGAGCAAGTAACTAGCGAAGAGTAATGGCAAAACGCACAGCCGTTATAGATATAGGCTCAAACTCAGCTAGAATGGTTGTGTTTGAGAAAAGTAGTGCTTATGCCTTTCATCTTGTAAAAGAGATAAAGAGTCGTATACGTATTGGAGAGGGTGCCTATGAGAATGGGGGAACTCTTCAAAATATACCTATGCAAAGAGCCTATGATGCATTAGAAGATTTTTGTCATATCATAAAAAATCTAAAGTGCAACAAAACATTTTGTGTAGCTACTTCAGCCTTACGTGATGCTCCAAATGCAAACGAGTTTATAAAACGAATTAAAAAAGATTTGAAACTTAACATAAAAATCATAGATGGTAAAAAAGAGGCTGAATTTGGAGCACTAGCTTCATTAAATCTTCTAATGCCAATACAAAATGCAACTACTATAGATGTAGGTGGTGGTTCGACTGAACTAGCTTCCATTAAAGATGGCAAGATAGTAGATACTATCTCTATTGATATAGGAACTGTTAGACTCAAAGAACTTTTTTTTAATAAAATAAATGAATTTGATAATGCAAAAGAGTTTATAAATAAAAATTTAAAAAACTTACCTGAGCATTTTAATTCAGAAACTATCATAGGAATAGGTGGAACCATAAGAGCTTTTTCCAATATGGTAATGGAGAAGATGGACTACCCACTTAAAACTATTCATGGCTTTGAATACAACATTGAAGAGTATAAATACTTATTGAAACAGATAATATTAGCCGATACATTGGAGTTAAAAGAATTCGGTATAAAAAAAGATAGATATGATACCATGCGAGAGGGTTGTGCTATTTTTAATGCTCTTATTGAACACTTAAAAGTAAAAAAAATAATTACCAATGGAGCAGGAGTAAGAGAAGGAGTCTATCTTCAAGATTTACTTCGTTCATCAAACCAAAGATTTCCAACAAATTTTAGAGTAAGTGAGAAAAGTCTAAGCGATAGATTTATAAGTGACAAAAAAGAGAGTCTTTATGTCAGTAAAACTGCACTCAAACTTTTTGATGCATTGGAGTACATTCACCAAATTAACCCAGAATATAAAAAAGAATTAAGAGTAGCTGCAAAACTATACAACATAGGAAGAAGCCTTAGTTTTTATCAAGAGCATCTTCATAGTTTTTACTTTATAACTAACAACCTAAACTATAACTTTTCACATCAACAAAGAATTCTTATAGCTCTTTTAGTAAAATATCACACAAAAAAGTTACCTAGCTTTGAAGATGTCAAGGCTTATGAAATGTTGCTTCCTAAGATAGAGATAGTAAATTGGCTGAGTTTTATAATCTCACTTGCAAAGTGTCTAAATGCTAACTTCTCAAATATAGAATTAGAGTTTAACTATGAAAATCATACATTAACTATAAAAAGTTCACAAAAACTCTTTTTAGCAAAAGAGTGTATAAAGAAGCTAGTTAAACCAGCCTCCTTTGCAATTGTCATTGAGACAAGTCAGATTCCTTTAAATTAAAATTGCCTTCCCATTGTAAACTCGAAACTTGCAGTTCTATCGCCTGCTTCTTGAAGCAATGGATGAGCAAAGATAAGTGAAATAGGTCCCATTGGAGATACCCACTCCAAAACAGCTCCTGTACCAGCTCTAATCTCATCATCAATACTATCGTGACCTATCATACCGTAATCAAAGAAAATAGCTCCACGCATCTTTAATCTTTCTATAAGAGGGAAGCTTGCTTCTACAGTATTCACTAACATCATATTGCCATTTTTATATGATAGAGGTTTTCCATTGGTACCTATAATAGGATTTTTATTGGAATCTAAATATGGTGTAGTTGGTCCGATAGAACCAGATTTGTACCCTCTTACAGTACTAATGCCCCCCATAGTCAAATATTCATCTATGGGAATAAATCCATTATCATATAGGTAGTGAGTTTGCATCTTATATCTTAAAATTAAATCATATTTTATGCTATCTCTTAAACCATAGTAATAGTTAAATTTTGTCATACTTTTAACAAACTTAGCATCTCCACCAACACCAGCATACTCCAGTGAACTCTTAAAGCTAATTCCATTGCGTGGAAGTTGATAGTTATCTGTACTATTGTATCTAACACTAGGAATAATAGCACTTTTAAGTAAATCAGAATATTTATTTACAACATTTTTATCTTTATAATCATACTTTTTATCTTCAAGAACATAACCTACAGATGTTCCCCAGCGTCTTCCAAAACGTCTTCCTACATTAACATTAAAACCTGTCGTAGTTGCCTCATACTCTGCAGTTGTAGTATTTTTATATTTACTTTTTCTTCTATAAACACTTCCACCCATACTATAGATAGAGTCAAACATTCGAGGGTTTTGCAAAGATAGTCTACCACTCAACTCTTTGTCACTTCTTTCAATATCAACTGAAGCAGTCATTCCTGAACCAAATATATTTGAGTCAGATAAATTTGCATTAATAAGAAATCCATCTGATGAGCCATAACCTATACCACCACCAATACTTCCTGTTGATGCTTCTGTTACTTCCACGACTAAATCTATCTTATCTTTACTTACTCTTTTTTCTACTATATTTACAGTTTCAAAGTAGCTACTTCTTCCAAGAGCTCCTTTTGTATCTCGTAAGTCGGTTCTATTATACAAATCTCCATTTGCTAAAAATATATCCCGCCTTATAACTCTATCTATGGTTCTACTGTTTCCTGAAATACGAACATCATTGATATATACTTTATTTCCTGGAATAATTCTAAGATATATATCAGCAATAGCTTCTTCGTTCTTTTTGTTAATATCAGGGATAACTCTTGCATAAGCATAACCTAAATCAGCTACTGCTGTTTCTACTCTTTTAAGATCACGTCTAAGGCGATTTACATCGAATACATCATCAGTTTGAAGAACCATCTCTTCTTTTAGCTCTTCTACTGAGATATTCAAATCTTTTGGCATTTTTATATCAACAAGTCCAATTCTATATTGCTTCCCTTCATCAACACTATAAGTCAACGAAGCAGTGTAACTGTCCATATATGTTTTTAAAAAAGGCTCGCTTATTACAGCATCCAAATAGCCATACTCCATATACACATCTTTGATTCTTGAAGAGTCATTTGGCAGATCACTAAGTCTTAGTTTTCCATCATTAAATCCCCACATCCAAGGAAGCCACTCTGCTTCTTTGTTCGCTAACTTTGGTTCAAAATCACTATACTCTAAATTTTCAACTCCACACATTTTGACTGATTTTATAAAAACTTCTTCACCACGATTTATAAGAAACGTTACTTTTATTGAACTACCACTTAAGACTTCTGTATCATGTTCAACCACAGTGTCAAAATAACCTTGTGCTTCATAAAACTTTATAACTCTAAGTTCACTAAGAGTTGCTTTTTCTATATCGTAAACTTCACCTTTTTTCATACCAAGAAAGCCTAAAACGTTCTCTTTATCGTTCTCGCCAATTCCCTCTAATTCTATTTTTGCAACTGTTGGTTTTTCTTTAAAATAAAATACGATTTCTCCATCACCAACTTCTTCTACCCAAACATCTTTAAAATAGCCCTGCTTATAGAGTGTCTTAACGGCTTTATCGATAATCTCTATATCTACCGAATCACCTTTTTTAATCCCAATCATCTCAGAAGCAACTTCTTCAGAAAGGTGAATTAATCCGTCAAACTTTAAACTCTTGACAGTTGCTGCTTGCATATATACTGCCATAAGCAAACATGCTATTAAAATCTTCTTCATACTACTTAATTCCTAGTTGTGAGTTTTAAATAAAGTAGCTATAATACCATTTTAAGAATTAAAGGAAGATTTATGACAGTTGGAATTATAGGGCTAGGACTCATAGGTGGTTCACTGGGACTAGCGCTCCAAGATACAAAATTAGTATCAAAAGTTTTAGGCTATGACCATAACCTAACAAATTGTGAAGACGCATTAGAGCTCAATCTTATAAACGAAATTGTCTCATTTGAAGAGATAAAAAAATGCGATATTATCTTTCTTGCCATCCCTGTTGGAGCAATCATAAGCACTCTAGGTTCACTTGAAGACATAGATGAAAAAACAACAGTTGTAGATATGGGTAGCACAAAAGGTGAAATCATTAAAAGTGTTCCTGCATCCATAAGAGCCAATTTTGTAGCAGCTCACCCAATGGCTGGTACCGAAAAGTTTGGTCCACATGCTGCATTTAAAACTCTGTATCAAAACAAAATTGTTGTTTTTTGTGGCACTAAAAACACAGCTGATTTTCACAAAGATAGAGCAACACAACTCTTTTCACATATAGGCATGAGAATAGTTTTTATGGAAGAGACTGAACATGACAAACATGCTTGTTTTATCTCTCACCTTCCTCACGCTATCAGTTATGCACTTGCAAACAGTGTTATAGGACAAGAAGACCCAAAAAGCATACTTCTTCTTGCTGCTGGTGGATTTGAAGATATGAGTCGTCTTGCAAAAAGTTCTCCAACTATGTGGTCAGATATCTTTAAACAAAACAGAGAAAACTTACTTACATCACTAGAACTTTTTGAAAAAGAGCTCTCTACATGTAAGCAGATGATAAAAGATGAGAAATGGGACGAATTAGAATCATGGATGGGTGATGCTACCACGATTCACAAGATATTATAAGCTCTTTTTATAGAGCTTATTCTCTAACTCTTCTATCTGTTTATCTACCTCTTCACTTTCTCCTCTTTGTTTAAGTAGTGATTTCAGATGTTCTCTATCATTTCTAAATTTTGGTAGTTTATACTCTCTTTTTTTGAAAAGAAACACTACAAACAACGTAGCAAATACGCCCGCTACAAAAGCATAAATCAAAGGCACATCACTACTTTTTGTTTCAACCAAAACATCTTTCTTTGTAGAACTTACTTGCACTGGAGCTTCTTGAGCTATGCTATTTACATGTACGCTTATAGGTTCCGTTTTTTTAGTAGCAACTTTTTTTGTCTTTGAATCGTAAAAAGTGATACTCAAAGGTGGTATAGTAAAATCTTGATTTGAAGATATAGAGAACTTCTGCACAAATTCACCAGCCATGTTTTCCACTGTTGCTTTGGATTTGATTGATGGTTTATCACTATAGATATTGGTACCATTTATATCAAATTTATATGCTTCTATATCATCAAAATTACCACTTCCTGTGATCTTCAAAGTAGCATTTACTCCCTTATTTTGATCTATATTTTTTTTATCAACGTGTAGAGATATATAAAAATCACCATACAAGTTTGTACCCTCTAACTTCTTTACATGTAAAGATTTTGTGTTAGAAAAAACAGTCTTCCAGTTTAGCTGATTTGTTAAAGAACTAAAAATATCTCTACTTTTGCTCATCACTCCCACATCAACTCTAGCTGGATTTATCTCAAAATCTCCACCTCTTTGAGGAAAGATAAAAAAGTTCATTTTGTGGACCACAAAACCATTCACAAGTTCTGGCTTGCTTTTTTTACCCTCTTTCACCCAAAAATTTTCAAACTTTGGTGGCGCAAACCGCAAATCTCTTACCTCATAGTTTTTATCTCTTTTAAAAATAAATTCCACAGGAATAGCCTCAAACTGCATAACTTCACTCTTTTTAATTTTCATCTCCAGAGCAAAAGGGCTATTCGTCATATCGGCTTTTGTGACCTTAATATGAAGAGCTTTTGTGAACTCTTTTTTTCCATCTATCTCTATTTCAAATGGAGGTATATAAATACTTTTTAAAGGAGTAAAAGCATAATGCTTTTCAAGATGTCTAGTTGTTTTGCCATTGATACTATTTCTAAATTCTTTCATTCCTGTCGAAGTTATCGTGAAACCTTCTATATTGGTTAGTTCAGGAAATTTTATATCTCTACCTTCAGCACTTAAAACAAGAACAACTCTTTCACCCATCACAACATTTGCTTTTGAAAGATATGCATCTGCGCTAAACAGTGAGCTTATAAGAATTAGTAAACTACCAAGAAATCTCATTTGGCTCTCCTTTTTTAATTGTCATTGGTTTTGTCTTAAACTTTTGCTTATTCATTCGTTTGTCCCATTTTTTCGCTTCTGCTTCTGTCATCTTTTTTTGCTCTTTTTTTGGAGTCTGTTGACTTTTTTCTTCTTGTTTTTTGTCTGATTTCTTTTTGTCTTTATTCTCATTTTTACCATCAGACTTCTCTTCTTTTTTCTTCTTTTTATCATCTTTTGGCTTTTGGTCACCCTTTTTCTTTTGCTTTTTTTGTTTCTGTTCTTTTTTCTTCTGTTTTTTCATTAGATTCAAATTCTCTTTTGTATCTTCATCATCTTGAAGTTTAAGAGCTTTTTCATAACTCTTTATCGCTTCGTCAGTTTTACCAAGATTTGCATAAGAGTTACCCATGTTATGAAGTCTTTTATGTTCCATCTCACCACTAAAACTATCTATCTCATCATAAGCTTTTAATGCCTCTTTATATTTTTTTTGTTTGTAAAGTGAGTTTGCTTGGTTGTACTTTGCACTCTGAGTCTCTATTTTAGCAAAGCCCTTCTCTGCTTTTTCATACTCCTGTTTTTCATAACTTTTCTTTGCTTTATAAATATCTACAAAATCAAACATATCTGCACGACTGTCAACTTGAACAAACAATATAACTACTAAAAAAGGAACTCGTAAAGAGTTAAAAACAAAAAAGATTAAAAACAAACTTACTGCCAACGGGTAGTAAAAAAGCTCTTTCGCTCCCTCAAATTTATCTCTTTTTATCTCTTTTTTATCGACTGAGTCTTTTATATGAGAAACTAACCAATCTAGTTTTGTAAGTTCTCCTGATGAACTTAAATATGCTCCATTTACTATTTTTGAAAGAGAATCATCTCTTTTAGAGACTACTATATTGCCATTTTTGTCTTTTATAAAACCCTCTCTATCACTCAAAGTTGTACCTTTTTTAGTTCCGACACTAAGGGCATATAGAGTCAAGTTATTTTGGGCAATATACTCTTTTATCTTGTCTAAATCTCTTCCATCTGCACCATCACTCACTAGAAGTAAACTCTTCTTACTATCATTTGTAGATTCAAAAACTTTTTTTGTCGCTTTTAAAGCTGAAATGATTTGACTACCTTTTGAGCTAAGAGAGTCTGAATCAAGATTTTCTATCAAAAACTGTATACTCTTAAAATCGTTACTAAATGGTGAAACTAAAAAAGCATCATTTGTATACGCTAGGACCGCTATGTTTGCTTCTGGTGTCTTTTTCATCACTTCATAGATGGCCTTTTTGGCAAATGCGAGTCTACTAGGAAAGATATCTTTTGCTTCCATTGATTTTGAAATATCAAGAGCAATTACATAGTTGAAACTCTGCTGATTTACCTCTTTTTTTTCATCTGAAATCACCACTGGACGGGCAAGTGCTATGACCATCAAAACAAAAGAGACAATTAACAGATAAAACTTTATATTGTGTCCACTCATCGTACCAAATTGTAGTTTTGACAATACATCTTTTGAAAAAACTTGCTCTATTTTGGAAGATTTTTTTGCACTATAAAAAAGAATAACTAAAGAAAGAAGTAACAAAAACCAAGGATATACAAAAGTCATCTTCTAGCTCCTCTTACATGTAACAGTATATAGCCAAACAAAAATAGCAAGGAAAGCCCCAACGGGTACATAAAAAGATAGTTATTATTAAACTCTGGTTTTGCTCGTAGTTCACTCTTTTGAAGTCTATCTATGTGAACGTAAATCTTTTCTAAACTATCAGAATTGCGAGCTGAAAAAAACTCTCCTCCACTCTTTTTAGCTATAAGCTTCAAAACATTTTCATCATAATCCCCATATCGCCCAATCCCAACTGTAAATACTTTTAGTTTTTCATCTTCAATGGCATTTAACGCCACTTCAAGTGGAATCTGTCCAGCTGTGTTAAAACCATCTGTTAAGAGAATTACAACTTTCTCTTTTGCTTTAGAGTTTTTCAAAAGTCTTGCAGAGAGAAAAAGGGCGTCGTACATAGCTGTCTTTTGTCCTGCTACTCCTCTTTTTATACTCTCTAGCAGAGTTGCACTACTATCGTGGTCAAAACTCAAAGGTGATGCCACATATGCAAAATCTCCAAATACTATGATGCCAACGTGGTCACTTACTCTTTGTTTTATGTACTCACTCGCTTTTCGTTTTGCTACATTTAATTTGTTATCAACACCACCCAATGCGTTAACTACCATACGACCTTGACTCATAGAATCACTAACGTCCATCAAAAGCATAACTGCGTGAGCTGGTTTGGTTGCAACTTTTTCATCTTGTGTTAGAGGTGAAGCAAGAGCAGTTATGAGCAGAACTATACTTAGCCATTTAAGTATCTCTTTTATGTAATTTCTCTTTACATGTAAAGATATTTTAAAAAAATCTGGCATATACATGTAGGCACTTTTTTCTTTACATGTAAAGGCACAAACAATAAACACTACTAAAATTAAAAAAACATAAGGGTACTCAAACTGCATTTAAAAACCCTTTTATCTTCTGTAAATCTTCTTCATTGAACTTGGTTACTTCTTTCTTATATTTGTACTTTTCAAGATAATCAAAATCTTCTTCACTCAATAGTTTTCCATACTGTGTTAGCTTATAAGCTGTAGTTTTACTATCACTCAAATCTAAGTTTTTTAACTCTTTTCTAGCTCGTTTCATTGGTGAAACTACTCTTTTATAGTTGATAAGTTTTTTGATGATAAAAAACAAAACTACCAAAGAGACAATAACAATAGCAATAAAAATATAGAGACTATAATCCTCAACTTCAATTAGTCCCTTTATATCTCTTAACCCCTCCACTCTATCAACCTCACTCTACACTCTATTAAGTAACTAGCAAATTTCATGTCTGCTTTTTTTAGCTCTTGTTCATACTTTTTTATACTACTTTTTAAAAAGACAACTTCACTCTTTTCACCACTACTTGGGTCAATCGTACTAAGCTCACCTATGGCTGTCGGATTCTGTTCAAATCTATCTCTTACTCTTATTAGCACAACTTCATGCTTTTTGCTAAGAGCCTTTAGTTTTGGAGTCTCTAAAAAATCTCCTACTAAAAACAGATATGAACGTTTTTTTATTTTTTTAAGTGCAAATTCACTCAGTTTATCGTAATCAATATGCTCATTTAAAACCTTTACATGTAGAGATTTTTCAACTGCATTTATAACACCACTCTCTTTTTTTGTGGCTTTTGTTCTCTCAATGAGTCTATCACTAAAAAGCGAAAGCGTAAAACTGTCTGAGTTTTTAACGGCACTAAATCCAAGAATTGAGATAACTTCTGCCACTTTTTCTTGTTTTAACTGGGTTGACCCAAAGTAAAGACTTCCACTCATAAGCCCAATAACCTCTACGTTAACTTCACGACTCTCATAAAAACTTCGCAGGTAAATCTCACCAGTTTTTGCCGTTGCAAAAGGGTCTACTCTTCGTATATTTTCCCCATACTCATAAGGTCGTATTTTAGCAAAGTCATAACCATCACCAATCAGCTTTGAGTTATGCTCTCCTAAAAGTTCACCATAAATATATTTTTTTGACTTTGCAATTATCTTTTTTAGAGAAATCACGGTATTGGTAATGCCTCAATGATTTTATCTAGTATTGTATCTGTCGTTATATCATCTGCTTCTGCTTCATAGCCAAGTATGATTCTATGACGAAGAACCTCTTTAGAAACAAATACAACATCAACAGGAGTTACATAATCACGTCCACTAAGAAGTGCTTTAGCTCGACTAGCTTTATGCATGTCTATTGTCCCTCTTGGACTTGCTCCAAAGCGTATGAGGGGTTTTAACTCTTCTAAGCCATACTGTTCAGGATTACGCGTAGCAAAAACAATATCCGCCATATACTCTTCAACTTCACTATCTACATGTACGCTTTCAAGCTTACTTTTTAAAGCTTCAAGCTCATCAGCACTCATGACTTTTTGAATCTCTATTTTAGTTTTGTATGCAACTCTTTTTGCTATCTCAATCTCTTCGGCTTTTGTATTGTATGTGACATTTAGCTTCATCATAAAACGATCTAGTTGAGCTTCAGGAAGAGAATAAGTTCCTTCACTTTCAAGTGGGTTTTGAGTTGCAAGAACAAAAAATGGGTAAGGTAGTTTCAGAGAATTTTCACCGATAGTAACTTGCCTTTCTTGCATCGCTTCAAGAAGAGCTGATTGTACTTTTGCTGGTGCTCTATTTATCTCATCGGCTAAAAGTAAGTTTGTAAAAACTGGTCCTTGTTTGGTTTCAAACTGGCTATCTTTAGGATTGTAAATTTGAGCTCCAACTATATCTGAAGGTAACAAATCTGGAGTAAATTGAACTCTTCCAAACTCTAAACCAAGTGTTTTTGCTAAAGTGTTTATGATCGTTGTTTTTGCAAGACCTGGAACACCTTCAAGAAGTACATGTCCTTCACAAACAAGCGCAACTAAAAGTGAGTCTATAACCTGAGCTTGGCCAACTATAAGTTTTGAAATTTCGTCTTTGACATTTTGTAACTGAGTATCCATTATTAATCCTATTGGTAAAGAAAAAAATTATACTCTCGAAATATAAATAAAAAGTTAATATTTAAAAGTTTTTTCCTGCAAATCTTACTAAAGCACTTCCCCAAGTAAAACCACCACCAAATGCATCAAGGAGCATTAAGTCTCCATTTTTGATTTTTCTTGCTTCATATAAATCATTCATTGCCATTGGGATTGAGGCTGAAGATGTATTTCCATACTTTGCAACTGTCATAGCACACTTTTCTAAAGGAAAATTGAGTTTATTACGAACTGCTTCAACTATACGGTAATTAGCTTGGTGAGGTATGAACATATCTACTTCACTTGCATCTATTTTATTTTTTTGTAGTATCTCTATAACATCATTGGTAAGAGTTTTTACTGCTACTTTAAAGACTTCATTACCAGCCATCTTCATGTACTGTAATTTATCGTTTACGTTATCTTCACGGATAGGGTTTTTAGAACCACATCCTGGAGTTATAAGAAGGTCACCATAATTTCCATCTGCACTTGCTAATACATCTACTATGGCTTCATTTTTATCTTCTGTTGCACTTATAATTGCAGCTCCTGCGCCATCACCAAAAAGTATACATGTAGAGCGGTCAGTGTAGTCAATGATACTACTAATTTTCTCTGCCCCAACAATTAGTACATTTTTCTTAGCACCTGATTCTATAAATGCTTTTGCAAGACTCATCAGATATACAAAACCTGTACAAGCTGCGCTTATATCAAATGCCATTACATTTTTTATGCCAAGTTTTTGAGAAATCATCGCAGCAGTTGAAGGCATCGTAAGATAATCTGGACTTAGAGTTGCACAAACAATCATGTCTATATCTTTTATATCTATATTACAACGTTCTATTGCTTGTAGTGCTGCTTTATAGCCCAAGTCACTAGTAACTTCGTTTTCATCTGCAATTCTTCTCTCTTTGATACCTGTACGCTTTACTATCCACTCATCACTAGTATCTACCATTTTTTCTAAATCATGATTTGTCAGTATGTTTTTTGGTATGTAACTACCTATAGATCTAAATGCTGCGTACAAAGAGTATCCTTTAATTTTCTAGTTTTGATAATCCTATCTGGATATCTTCATTTATATTTGAGTTTGAGAATATTATAGCTTGAAAAATAGCATTTTTAACTGCTTTTGCATTGCTTTTTCCATGTCCTATGATAGCACATCCATTTACACCAAGAAGTGGGGCTCCACCATACTCAGCATAATCAACTTGTTTTTTTAAGCTTCTAAATACTCTTCTCATAAGTAATGCTCCAGCAATTGCTATTGGAGATTTTCGTACACTTTTCTTAATAATTTTTGTAATAGATTCAGCAACACCTTCACTGGTTTTCAGAAGTATGTTACCAACAAATCCATCACAAACAATTACATTTACATGTCCATCAAAAATATCATTTCCTTCAACATTTCCAATAAAACCATCTAAACTTTCTAATTGTTTATAAGCTTCTTTAGTAACTTCATTACCTTTGCTTTTTTCCTCTCCGTTTGAGAGAAGTCCAACTTTTGGTTTTTCTACATTTAAAATATCTCGAACATACGCTTCACCCATAACACCAAATTGAACTAAATGTTCTGCTTTACAATCAACATTTGCTCCAACATCTAATACTAGTGATGGAGTTTTTGAAGAATTTGGCATAAGTGTGGCTATTGCAGGTCTTAAAACACCTTTTAGACGTCCCATTCTAAGTGTTGCTAAACTCATTGTAGCTCCACTATGTCCAACAGATACTACAGCATCTGCCTCTTTTTGACGTACTAAATCAACTGCTTTATAGATCGAAGTCTCTTTTCTTTTAAGTGCATCTGTTGCACTATCGCTCATCTTTAAAACATCACTTGCTTCAACAAATGAGATACGATCAAGATAACGAGATGGTACAAGTGGTCTTATCTCTTCAGTCTTTCCTACCAAGATAGCTTTAAAATCTCTCTCTTTAAGAGCTTTTAATGTACCTTCAATGATAGGAGCTGGACCAAAGTCACCACCCATAGCATCTATTGCTATATTTATCATCTAGCTTTTATATTCGCCTGTAGTCTTGTTAACACGGTGAGGCATTCTCCATGTTCCATCGCTATCTTTAACTGGTACTGGTAGTGTCACTGTATAGTGAGTTCTTCTCTTTGCTGCTCTTGTCTTACTTACACGTCTCTTAGGTACTGCCATAATATTTTCCTTATTACAATTTGTATTTAATTTTCACTACATGTAGAGCAATAATGATAATCGCTCTTTAGTGTTTCCACTTCGCTTTGTAGTATTGTATCTAAATCTACGGTCTCATCAAAAAATTCCATCACTTCAACCAATTCATCACTAGTCTCATAAAGTCCATCACTTGCTAAAAGGTCTATCTTTTCATCTACATGTAAAGATAAATTCTCTCCACATCTGTCGCATTGGCAAGTTAAAGTTCCCTCTAACTTACCAGTACATTGGACTAAATTTCTTGATTTTTTTTCTAATATTCCATAAAATTTGATCTCTTCAAAAGATGTTTTAAAATCAACCCCACTTGACGGAACTTTTTTAAAAACTATCTTCATGCCACTGTTACGCTATTTCTCTTCCAGAGAAGAAAAAGTTAATTTCGATTTTTGCATTCTCTAAAGAATCACTTCCATGAACAGCATTTGCATCGATACTCTCTGCAAAATCTGCTCTGATTGTTCCAGCGTCAGCTTCTTTAGGGTTAGTTGCTCCCATAAGCTCACGGTTTTTAGATAGTGCATTTTCACCTTCAAGAACCATAACTACAACTGGTCCACTTGTCATAAATTCAACAAGCTCGCCAAAGAAAGGGCGCTCAGCATGAACTGCATAAAAAGCACCAGCATCAGCAGCACTTAGTTGAAGTCTCTTCATTGCAGCAATTTTAAGTCCGTTTGTCTCAAATCTGTCAACGATTTTTCCAATTACATTTTTTGCAACTGCATCTGGTTTTATAATAGATAAAGTTTGTTCCATAAATTTCCTTTTAATGTCTTCTTTGCCTCGGACAAGTCCAAGTCAAATTCATCTCACTAAAGCTTAGACAATTGTCTAGAATTTTTAATAAGATATTCTGTATAGTACAGAACGTGCGAGTATACCAAAAAAAAGATTTGAGAATTATTAAATTTGAGGTTTATTTAAAAAAAGAGGTGAGAGAACTTAAGTTCTCTCTTAGATATGAGTATTTACTACTCTACACAAGGCTCGCCATCAACAGCGCCTTCAGTTTTTGGAGCATCCCAAACGATACATCCCTCAGTTGGACATGCTTCTGCACATGCTGGTTCATCATGATGACTTATACACTCAACACAAGTATCTGCCTTTACGTAGTAAATATCTTCTCCTGTTGGGTTATCGTCCTCGTCTAAAATTGCTTCTGTTGGGCACTCATCTATACATGCGCCACAACTAATACAAGTATCTGTAATCTTAACAGCCATATTTTCTCCTTAAAAATTATTTGAATAAATGATTCTATCAAAACTTAGTTAAAGATATATTAAAATATCTCTTTGTATCAATGTTTATGACAATTATTAAAGTTTGTAGTCTGTGGGACATTCCATATGTAATAAAGATAGCAGTGTAGCTCAACATATAAACAAGATGAATTTAGAACTTAAGAAACACAAAAAAGGCACTTTTCAGAAAAGTGCCTTTTTTGTGACTAATTTAATCTTGCTCTAATAGTTACTTGGCTATAATTCTTTATTAATAAAAATTACTATTAAAAGGAACATTAATTATGTTAGTAACAAACCCCGCTCCAGATTTTACAGCAACAACAGTTTTGGCAAACGGCTCAATCATAGATGATTTTAAATTAAGTGAGAACTATGGGAAAAAAGGCACAGTGCTTTTCTTCTATCCACTAGATTTTACTTTTGTTTGTCCTTCAGAAATTATCGCTTTTTCAAAAAGAGTAGATGAGTTCAAGTCAAGAGGTGTAAATGTTATTGGTGTATCTGTAGATAGTCAATTTTCACACTTTGCTTGGAGAGAAACTCCAGTGAACAAAGGTGGAATTGGTAGTATCAACTTCCCACTAGTTGCAGATCTTGACAAAAAAATTGCTAAAAATTATGATGTTCTATTTGGTAAAGCTGTAGCACTTCGTGGATCATTCTTAATAGATGCTAAAGGTATCATTAGACATGCAGTTATCAATGACCTTCCTCTTGGAAGAAATGTTGATGAGATGATTCGTATGGTAGATGCAATGCAATTTACTGATGAGCATGGTGA
>CAZHBU010000016.1:0-34980 GCA_964530865.1 uncultured Sulfurospirillum sp. | reverse complement strand
TTTTAGAGAGATAATGAGACTAAAAAACTCAATGAGTTCATTTTCTGATTTTTCTTGGGAAGATTTAAGCATGAGTGAACAAGAGTATGAAGACTATATTGGTAAATATCTTGATTTGAACGATAAAGTAAAACGTAACCAAGAGAATGAAAAGGAGTCTATCTTAGATGAGGTTGATTTTGAACTTGAACTTTTGCATAAAGATGAGATAAATGTAGCCTACATCTTGGCATTGTTGTTCAACATAAGACGTGTAGAAGGGAAAGATTACGAGAAGCAGAAGAAAGCTGTGATCGATATGATTGTTGGAGAATCTAAGCTTAGAAGTAAAAAGGAGTTGATTGAAAAGTTTATTGATGAAAATTTAATGAAACTAGATAAAAATGCAAATATTGAAAAAGAGTTTTTTAGTTACTGGAGCAGCAAGCAAGAAGAGGCTATGAATAAGCTATACAAAGAAGAAGGCTTAAATAAAGAGGGATTTAGTAAGATGATCGAAAACTATTTATTTAGAGGCAGTGAGCCAAGAAGTACTGAGATAATCAATCTGTTAGAACAAAAGCCAGCTTATGCGCAAAGAAAAACAATAGTTAGCAGGTTAAAAAACAAAATACACAACTTCATAGAAGTTTTTATTGATGGGGTAAACTAATAGCCTTTACATGTAGAGGCTATTTTTTAAGTATGTAGTTTTCTACGACCCAGTTGGTAAAAGGTATCGATGAGGTAAATGCAGGGCTTACGGCATTGAGTACATGTATGCTGTTTTCATCACCTTCTACAATAAAATCTTGTACAAGTTCGAGTGTCTTAGTGTCTAGTAATTGAGCTCTTATGCCTGGCGTACTCCACGAAGTGTAGCCTTTGTGATTCATGTTTTTGGTTAATCCCTCAGCTAGGCCAATAAGATGAGATTTTATGTATTTCTTTACTTCTGTAAAAGCGAGACTTCTAAATCCAAAAGCATTAGTTATGAAAAGTTTTGCTTCATAAAAGAGTATTTGCACCATCTCGCCTAGCTTGAAGTTATCAAACCCTTTGTAGTTTTCTCTCCAAAAAGCGGGGATTGCTGTTGGTCCTATTTTGGCTTCATTTTTCTCAGTTAAAGTGTAGTGAACTCCTAAAAATGGATTGGCTAGATTTGGTACAGGGTACACGTTTGTTTCTAAGCTTGAAAGATTGTCTTTGTCTTTAAGATAGATTCCCTTAAAGGGAATGATGACATAGTTTTTTGCAAAACCATACTCTTGTGCTATCTTGTCTGCATATAGTCCTGCACAGTTTATTACTTTTTTACACTTTATAATACCCTGTGAAGTTAAAATTTCAGTATCATTTATCCGCTTTTTATAAGCTGTATTTGTCAAGATGGTCACACCCATCTCTTTGATAACTTTTGCAAACTCTAGAGTTAACTCTTTAGGATTTACAGTCGAAGTAGTAGGTGAAAATAGGGCTTTTTTATAAGTTTTTATATTTGGGTATTTGACGTTGAGTTCATCCTCATCCATCCATCTAAGCTCAACTCCATTGGTGTCACCTCGTTTTTTTAACTCTTCTAAGCCTTTTAACTCTTCTTCATTTGTGGCGATAACAACTTTGGCACATCTGTTTACATGTAGACCTCGTTTTTCACAAAACTCATGCAGAGCTCTGTTTCCATCTCGAGTAAACTTGGCTTTTAAAGAGTCCGCAGAGTAGTAAAAACCAGCGTGAAGAACACCAGAGTTTCTTCCACTACTATGCATTGCAAGTTCAGGTTCTTTATCTATAAGAACTATCTTACATGTAGAGTCACGTTCTTTTAAATTTTTTGCAATATTTAAGCCTATAATTCCCCCACCTATGACAAGATAATCGTACACTTTAGTACCCTAACTCTTCATCTATTAAGATTATAGTAGTTCTACCTTCCACATCACCGTTTATAAAAGAAAATTTGTTTGCGATATTGTCCCAATTGAAACGTGGTTCTTTACCCATGCTGATTGCTTTTTTGTTCATTCGTTCTATGTTTTTTGGAGCAGCAACATTTTTAATGCGTTCAAATCCTTCATGTATGTCTTTTACTATTTTATTTGTACCAACTAAAAGAAGCACCTTCTTTGGTCCAAAGATTTGAGAAGCTACCCTGTTTCCACTGCCATCAGCGTTTACAAGTTCCCCTTCTTGGGTTACGGCATTACAACTAGCAATGTAGAGGTCGCTCAACATGCCTTCACGTCTTCTTTTTAAGTTTTCCGCCATATCTATTCCAGCTTCATTATGATTGATTAAAGAGATGTTCTTGCACTCTAAAAGGTAGTCTAAAAGACCAACTTGGGCTACTGTAGTAGAGCCACCAAGCCCAATCTTAAGACCATCTTTTATATATTTTTTAGCTACATGTAAAGCTTCTGTTGAACTCTTTACATGTAGAACTTCAAATCCATTTTTTTCTAAGTTGCTGATTGTATTTTGCATCTATTTTTTCCTGTTATTTTATGATATGTCATTATACCAATAAATGTTATAAGACCAATAATATGAACATTTGGTACTATCTCAAAATAACTTTCCCAGTTGAAAAGTGTATCTTGTGAGAGTAGAAGAAGACTACTTAGTGCAAAGATTGCTCTTTCCCAAATATAGAGTTTTCTATCCCAAAAACCTTCAATAATGATAGTAAAAGCTAAAAAGCCTACCATAGCAAAACCAAATACTTCTATACGTTCAATCCACTCTCCAGTTACTAAAGGTGAGAATGCAAAAAGAAGAGGAACAATGTAGAGTCCTTTTCCTAGTATCCAAGATTGCACACCTGTTTTCATGGGGTGAGTTCCTGCAATTCCAGCGGCTGCAAATGCTGCGAGGCATACGGGTGGAGTTAGGTTAGAATCTTGTGATAACCAAAATATAATTAAGTGGGCAGCCAATAGTGATATGGTGATTTCAGGTATATTTACACCAGCGGCTGCAAGTGCTGCCATTTCTGGTGAAAGCATAAGCCCCACTAGCGCAGGTGCTGAAAGAACTGCTAAAACTACATAAGAAGCAGTAACAGGAAGTCCCATACCAAGAACAAGTGAAGCGATAGCTATAAGAAATAGAGCGATTATAAGTTGACCTTGTGACCACTCCATAATGAGTTGTGAAAAGATGATACCAATGCCAGATATGTTGATTGCACCAACTATGATGCCAACCCCAACAAGTAAAACCCCAGTAACAACCATGTTTTGACTTCCAAGAGCCAATGCTCCTAAAATCTCTTTGATTCCCATTCTTTTGTGCTTTGTTAGGTACGATGCCCCAATGATTGCTATGATTGCGATACCAGCTGCATAAGTAGGAGTAAAACCATATATAAGAAGTCCAATTAATGTTGAGAGTGGAATTAAAAAGTGAAAACCTTCTCTTAGAATTGGGAGTAATTTCACATCATTTTCTTGCACTTTCAAGTCATTCTTTTTTGCATGAATATGAATATAAAAACCAATTGATGCAAAATAAAGTATGGCTGGTAAAACAGATACGGCGATGATAGTCACAAAAGGAATCTGCGTGATTTGAGCCATGATAAAAGCACCAGCACCCATGATAGGAGGCATAATTTGCCCACCAGTTGAGGCGGCCGTTTCAACTCCTGCTGCAAAGATGGGCTTGAAACCATTTTTCTTCATCATTGGAATCGTGATTGAGCCAGTTGATACTGTGTTTGCAACGGCACTTCCTGAGATAGTTCCCATAAGAGCCGAGCTAAAAACTGCAACGTGACCTGCGCCACCGCGAAACTTTGAAGTAAGAACTGAGCTTAAATCGACTATAAAATCTCCTGCGCCACTTTTGAGCAAGAATGCAGCGAAAAGTATAAACATAAATACATAAGTAGAAGATATGGTGGCAATTGAGCCAAAAAGTCCTTCACCTGTAAAGTAAATACGGTATAAAAATCGCTCAGGAGTCATGCCTCCAAAAGCAAATACACCATTCAGATATTTGCCAAAAAAGACTATGTATCCTATGGCTGTTATCATGATAAAAGGTATGATAAGTCCAGTGGTTCTTCTCGTAATTTCAATAGATAAAACGATACTAAGAACAGCTATATTTAAATCCCAAAATCGCATTGTGCCATTTGCTTCTTGGTAAAGAGACTCTTCAAATCCCATCATATAGATGGCAGGAACTAACACCAATATTGATAACAAAATATCTAATATAGATACAAATTCGTCGTTTGAGTGCTTTGAGCCTTTAAAGCCTAAAAATCCCAAAGATGCTAAAAGAGAGAAGTGTGCTGCATTGAACCAGAGGTCACTTAATCCACCACGTATATTGATATAGAAGTGGAAGATGGAGATGAGGATGGCGTAAACAAATGTGAATTTGTTTACGCTAGTTTTACTAAACTTTAACATAAGAGGCCGTTACTACTTTGCTATTAGTCTATCAGGAATATCGATACCTTGCTCTTTATAATACTTTATAGCACCTGGGTGAAGAGGCATAGGTAGACCAGCTATTGCACTTTTGATATTCATAACTTTTGTTGCTTTATGAACAGTGTTTAAGAATGGTAAGTTCTCATACATAGTTTTTGTTAAAAGATAAACTGTCTCTTCCGGAGTATCTTTTGTAACAACAAGAAGGTTTGGTTGAGCTATAGTTTTAATGTCATTTTTTTGACCTGGATAAGTTCCAGCCTTAATAACATATCTTGTCCATACTGGGTAAGCAGAACTAATCTTTTTAACATCAGCATCACTAAATTCTAAGTGTTTGATTTTATCAGCACCGATTGTTGCATAAGCATTTGTGATTGCACTTGTTGGAGGACCTGATGGAATATTCATACCATCTATCTTGCCATCTTGAAGTGAAGTTGCACTTGGTCCATAGCCTAGAAATTGTAAGTTCATTTTTGCATAATCAATACCTAAAGCTCCAAGAACTGTCTCTCCTGAAACTCTTGTTCCTGAGTTTCTTTTTCCTATAGAAAACTTTTTACCATAGAGGTTTTTCATATCCATGATGTTACCAGTTGTAGCAATTTTGTTATAAACAACAAATTGCTCAACATTTTGCCATAACATACTAACTGAGCGAAGGTTTTTTCTTGGCTTTCCTTCGTACTTAGCTTTCCCTTGCCAAGCCATAGAACCAAAAAGACCTTGTAAAATTGCGAAATCAACTTCACCTTTGTCAATCATGTCAACATTTTCACCACTACCTGCACTTGTGATTGCCGAGAATGTCATCTTGTGTTTTTTTGCTAGCTTAAGACTGGCTATCGTCGCAATACCAACACCAACAGGGTAGTAAGTTCCTCCTGTACTTGCGGTAGCTATAATATATTTTTGTTCTTTTTTCCCGGCATTTGCACCTGTAATAAGAGCAGCTGATAGAGCTGAGGTAACTAAAACCTTTTTTAGTAAACTTGTTGTATTCATATTGACTCCTTTAAATTTATATAAAATCATTATAGAGTAAAGTTTCAAAAAAGTTTCGATTTAGTTTTAAAAAAGATAGTGTTATTTCATTTATGTTACTTTTCTACTCTATTATATATCCTTGCCCTTTTCTGGAAGTTATAAAATCTTTAGTTTTGATCTTGTCTTTTAGTCTTTTTATGACTGTTCTAAATGTGGCATCAAGTGTCTCTTTGTCTTCCCAAATAACTTTTTTAAAAGTAGATATTTTAGTTATTTGTCCTCTATTTTGCATTAAAATATTTAAGGCTAAAGTCTCTTTTTTTGATAGTTTTACTAAGCTATTGTTTTCATAAAGTAGTTTTGATTGTGTATGGTATGTGTATATCTCATTTATTTTTATAATGCCATTTGCATTTTTTTTATCTTCTAGCACTTCGTCTTTTGCTTTTGTTAGTAGTTCCATAACATTGTCTACATTTAGGGGTTTAATAAAGTATCCTAAGACTTTTAAATCTATGGATTTTAGTAGCATCTCTTCATCTTTGTATGCAGAAACTATGATAAATTTTTGGTTTTTATTGAGTTTATAAATGTTTTCTAGCATCTCTATGCCATCCATATGTGGCATCTTTATGTCTGTTAAGACTAAGTCAAATTTTTTTTCCTCATTGATGGCCTTTTTGTACATATTGAGTCCTTCTAGTCCATCTTCTGCTATGACAACTTCATCAAAAATTGTATTTAAGTAAAAACCTAGTATCTCACTAGCTACTGACTCATCTTCTGCTAAAAGTACTCTTGTGGAAAATTGTATCATTATTGTCCCTAATTTAGTTATAAGTTATTATAATCAAATTAGAGTAAAAAAGCCCTAAAAGTAGTAATAAAATGACATATTTATATCAAAATGTAACTTTAAAAAAAATATTGTTTTTATCTTGTAATTGTTGTAAAATGATGGTTTTGAAAATGGGAGAAAAATATGAGTATAAAAATAAAAGGTGATGAAATTACCTTTAACGAAGATATGTTTATTGTTTCAAAAACAGATACAAAAGGTAATATTACTTACGGTAATGAGACATTTATCAAGATTTCAGGATATAGTGAAGATGAACTTATAGGTGCTCCACACAATATACTACGCCATAAAGATATGCCAAGAGTTGTGTTTAAACTCCTTTGGGATAAGATTCAAGCAGGAGAAGAGATATTTGCTTATGTTAAAAACAGAGCAAAATCTGGTAAATACTACTGGGTACATACATATGTAACTCCTACTTTTAACATAGAAGACAATAAAATTATTGGTTATCACTCCGTTAGACGTTCACCAAATCCTAAGGCTATAAAACTGATAGCACCTGTATATGTAAAAATGCTTCAAGCTGAAAGAAGTGGGGGCATGGAAGCTTCTGCAAAAGTTTTAGAAGATACATTACAATCTTTAGGAGTAACTTATGAACAGTTCATTCTCTCGTATGAATAAAATCTCATCTTTAGCGAAACTTCAGTACGCAAATATAATTTCACTTAGTGTTTTTGCTTTAGCATTTACGCTAGAAGTATACAGCAATGGTTTTCACTGGATACAAGGTTTAAACTTTGTAAACTTTGGGCTTGGTTGGTTTATGTTTTTAAACATACGTAAAGTTCAAGCAACTATACACTCATTGGCAGATATTATTAAAGATAGTGAAAACGGTAAACTTAATGGTCGTATTGTAGGTGTTAAAGATGGTGGAGAGTTAAAAATACTCTGTTCAAATATGAACTCTCTTTTGGATAATTTTGAACTTGTTACAAAAGAGATGAAAACAACAATCATTGCTGCATCAAATGAAAACTTTGATAGAAAAATACTGACAAAAGGTATGCATGGAGAGTTTAAAGCTCAAGTAGATATTGCAAATAGTGCAGTGGAAGCCATGAAAATAACACATGAGTTTATAGCAAGAAACACTCTTAATTCACGCCTTGCAGAGATAAGTGGTTCGAGTGATGACTTTTCTATTGTTCAAAATGACCTTTCTACAATAGTAGATAAATTAAAAGTTATTGCAGTAGAGAGTGAAGAGTCTACTAAAGAAGCACAAAATAGTTACGGAAATTTAAAAGAGACTACAGATAAAATGAGCTCACTTATAGAGATAGTAAATCAAAATGAAGTGCGTATGAGTGTTCTAAGTGGAAGAAGTGATGAGATAACAAATGTTGTTGCACTCATCAATGATATAGCAGATAAAACGAATCTTTTAGCACTCAATGCAGCAATCGAAGCAGCACGTGCAGGAGAGCATGGGCGAGGGTTTGCTGTAGTTGCTGAAGAGGTTAGAAAGCTAGCAGAAACTACACAAAAAGCGACAGCGGAGATAAGTTCATCTATAAAGATGCTTCAAGATGAAACATCGGAGATATCTACAAATGCACAAACTATGAAAGAAGATGCCGATGCTTCAAGTCAAACTATGGGTGTTTTGAGTTCTACTTTTGATACTCTTGTAAGTCAATCAGCTAAATCTTCTAAAAATGTAAATGAGATTCAATCAACAGTTTTTATAACACTAGCAAAGATTGATCATGCCATTTTTAAAGCAAATGCTTATAATGCAGTATATGCAAATGAGATTGATAAAGATTTTCCTACTCATAAACTGTGCAGAATAGGCAAGTGGTATGAGGCAGAAGGTAAAGAAGCATTTGGTACAACTAAAGGCTATACTGAATTTAATTTACCACACCAAAAGCTTCATGATAGCGTTATATCTTCTATAGGATTTCTAAAGAGTACTGAAACCAACCTTCTTGCAGAAAAAGATGAGTTAATTGCTAATTTTGTTAAGATGGAAGATGAAAGTAAAGCAGTATTTACATCTTTAAGTAGTATGCTTGAAGAGAGTTTAGCTCGGAAGTAAAAAAATCTACTATAAAAGAATGGTAAAAGTGATACCATTTTTTTCATTTGTAGCATAAATTTCCCCGCCCATACTATCTTCTATAATGGCTTTGGTCATATATAGTCCTATTCCTGTACCTTTTTTATCACTTTTTGTTGTAAAGTATGGCTCAAATATCTTCTCCAATATTTTTTTATCAATTCCCTTACCACTGTTATGTACAGTTATTTTTTTATCACTAATTTCTATATCTATAACTCCATCTTCTTCCCCTATAGCATCTTTAGCATTGGAGAGTATATTTAGTATGGCTTGTTGAAATTCGTTTTTATATCCATCTATATACAGGTGAGTGCCATTTAGATTTATTTTTATGTTATGCCCTGCATGCAAGATAGAAATAGCTGACTTGATAGCCTCTTTTATATCAAATGGTTGAGTGTTTTTAGAGGGTTTATGGAAATCTCTAAAGTCATCTATTGTTTGTGACATATACTCTATCTGCTCTTTAGCTTTGGATATAAAACTATCAAAAGTATTTTCTTTTATATTGTCTTTGATAAAGTGAATGATAAGTGAGATATTGTTTAAAGGTTGTCTCCATTGGTGGGCAATAGAGCCTATCATTTCACCCATAGCCACTAGTCTGTTTTGCTGTATAAGAAGTTTCTGTTTCTCTTCATTTTTTGCTACCTCTTCTTCAACTAGAGTTTCAAGTTGGTTATTATATATAGAGAATCTTTTTTTGATAAAACTTGAAAAAAGAGTTGTAAATGTGAGAAGCAATAGTGCGAGGAGAAAGATAATAAAAAAGCTAAATCTTGTTTTTATCGTGTACTCACTTTTTATACGGCTTATGTTTTTTTCAATAGCTCTGGGATTGGCGGTTATGCCTATATAGAGTTGGTATTTGATGAGGTTGCGATAAAGAATATGTTCCCTAAACGGGGTAGCTATCTCCCAGTTTTCTTTATTATATATATTGAAGGAGTTTCTTTTAGCATAATCATATATCCAAAAGTAGTAGCCTTTTGTTGTATCACTTGGAGTGTTGTTAATAGAGCGAACATACTCATCTAGTGTTAAGTTTCTTATGCTGTCTACTAAAGAGAAAGCACCAATGTAGAGCTCTCCATCTTCTGTTTTATCAAAATAGCTCAACTGTATGGTTTTGTCGTGATCATCTCTCCAAGAAAAGGATGAATCTATACCTTGAGAAGAGATATAAAGTAGTGTTAGGTCAAGATATTTTTTATCTTTTTTTTGATTAAAAATGAGTCTTTGTATGTTTTTAGCTATCTTTTCACCATGGTAGATTTTTAAATCTTTATCAAATATTACAAATAATATATTGTCTTTTTCTTCTATATCTTTTAGATGAGCAGTTAACCCTTTATATCTTGTAGTAGCATATACACCCTTTAAAAGGTGCACACTTTTTTGTAGCTCTTGTTGAGCTTTACTTAGGCTGATTTTGATTTTTTGATGAGTATCTTCTATGTAGTCATCTAGTTGTTTTTGATAAAAAAACTTCTGCTCTTGAGTTATGAGTGCTATTTTGTTGTTTTGTTGTCGTTCTATAACAATGTAAGTGATAAAAATAGAGAGAGCCGTTAAAAGTAGAAGAAATACAGGAGGAGTGTAGGTTAAAATTTTCTCTATATCACTTAGTTTGTATAGTTTTTTACTCACAAATATCCAATTTTTTCTATATATTATCATAATATAAGATAATTTGAAAAAGCAGTTACTTTTGGTATAATTTCTTATGAAAAATTTAAAACTTGATAAAATAATAAAGAAGCTTACAAAAGATCAGAAGAGTTTACTCTATGCGTTGTGAAAAAATGAGTTCATTCATAGTAATGGACATAGTAAGAGAAGCAAAAAAATATGATGATGCCGTGCATTTTGAGATAGGACAGCCAGATCTTCCTCCTTCACCTTTGGTAAAAAAAGCCCTACATGTAGCGGTTGATGAAGATAGGTTTTCATATACAGAAAGTCATGGACTTTTGGAACTTAGAGAGCTGATAGCTGAGGATTATGAGAGTAGATATGGTGTACATGTAGATACAAATCAGATTTTTTTAACGCCAGGGACGAGCGGAGCATTTCTAATAGCGTATGGTTTGAGCTTGAAAGCATCTTCAAAGCTTGGTCTTAGTGACCCTTCTTATCCTTGTTATAAAAACTTTGCACATCTCTTAGACATAGAGCCAGTTTTTATGCCCATTGGTAAAGAAGATGATTATGAGTTACATGTAGAGGATTTGAAACAGCATAAACTTGATGCCTTGCAGATAAGTTCACCGGCAAATCCAACAGGCAACATCTACAGCAGTGAAAATTTTAAAAATTTAATAGAATATTGTGACGAAGAAAATATAGCCTTTATATCTGATGAACTTTATCATGGTTTGACTTATGAGAGTGAAGCAAATAGTGCTTTAGAGTATAGCCTAAAAGTCTTTGTTATAAATGGTTTTTCAAAATTTTACTGTATGCCTGGAAGTCGTTTAGGTTGGATAATAGTTCCAAAAAACAAGCTAAGAGAAGCAGAGATGATAGCCCAAAATCTCTTCATTTCCGCTCCTACACTTTCACAATACGGAGCACTAAAAGCTTTTGATAAAGAGTATCTCTCAGAGGTAAAAGAGGAGTTCAAAAAAAGACGAGATTATCTTTTTGCTGAACTGAGTGAGATTTTTGAAATAGATGCAAAACCGCAAGGAGCTTTTTACATTTGGGCAAATGTTTCAAAGTATACAGATGATAGTTTTGAGTTTGCTAGGGAGCTTTTACGAGAGTTACATGTAGCAACTACTCCGGGGGTAGATTTTGGTACAAATAAAACAGAGCAGTATCTTAGATTTGCCTACACTAGAGAGATTGAGCACATGAAAGAGGGCATTGCTAGACTTAAAAAGTATCTAAAAACATAGCAACCATAACGGGAATAGTAAAGATAGAAACAAAAGCACTTACTACAACAGCAAGTGAAGCTTTTTCAGGATGAACATTTAGTAAAGATGCTACTGCAACCGTATTGCCCGCCATTGGAACTATGGCAAAGATAAACATAACTCTATATAGGTCTGATGTAAAAAAATGAAAAAATGTAGAATCAATCCAGATGATGCAAAGCACAGTCAATGGATAGATGATAAATTTTATACCAAAGGCAAAACCCATAAAAAGCTTGTCTATGCCAACATGAGCTAAACCTTTGAGTCCCATACCTATCATCATCATCCCAAGAATCGCATAAGCACCTTTGAAGTACTCCAGATAGTTGAGTAGATCGTCACTAAATTCTACTTTTAGAACGTTACATGTAAGACCAAGAATGAGGGCATATATAGAGGGTAGTTTGACGATTTTAATAAGGCTTTGTTTTATAGAGTAGTGACCTTTTGCTACAACAAAAAAACCAACGGTACTCTCATAAAGTAAAGAGGCAAGAACAGTAAAAATGTATATATTTGCTAAATCTTCACTTAGAAGTATGATGGCAAGTGGGATTCCAAAGTAGCCAGTATTACCCGTTCCTGCTGAAAAAGCTAAGATATTTTTAGTATTGTCATGAAATATATTCTTACTAACACGAAGAGATATGAGTGCTAAAGAGCTACTCAATATGAACAGCAGTATAGGCAAAGTAGCGACTGCGAGGTTAAGTTGAACTTTGTATGACGCCATAAAAATAACAACAGGACCGATGATATAGATGAGTAAAGATGCCATATTTTCTCTTTTAGAGTTAAAAAAACGAACTATAATGTAGCCCAAGAGAATAGTTACATAAAGTGGCAAGATTTTTAGCCCTAGTGTTGTTGTTAGCTCAAACATATAGTAATCTCCCTATTATATTGTTTGTATTATAGGGTATTTTGTGAAGAATATTCCCTAAATTGGAGTTAATTTAAAGAAAATTAAAAAAAAAGTGTTAATTTGGAAGAGTTTTATGCTATAATTATTGCTTAGAAATTCCTTTGTGTCGTTAAAGCATTTTTTGTTGCAATTATCATTGGTTTTGAAAATTTAAGGAGAAAGTAAATGAATATTTACGTAGGTAATGTTTCTTACCAAACAGATGATAGCAGACTAATTGAGCTATTTTCAGAATTCGGCGAAGTTGCTAGTGCAAGAGTTATAAACGACAGAGAGACTGGAAGATCAAAAGGTTTTGGTTTTGTAGAGATGAACGACGATACAGCAGCAACAGCAGCAATCGAAGCACTAAATGAGAAAGAGATAGACGGAAGAACTCTAAGAGTTAATGAAGCTAGACCTAGAGAAGAGCGTCCTAGACGTGATTCAAGATACTAATAATTAATTATAAGTAACAAATAACATATAAGGGGAAGGGAGTTTAACTCTCTTCCCCTTTTTTTATGCCTAACGGGTTATTGCAAAACCTAAACCAATCTTTTCAACTTTTTCATTATAATCGACCATGCTTTCACCATAACCATTGAAGTATTGCAAGTATCCATAAACGTCTTTCAATCCAAATATTGGAAATGACCAGTCAAGTTGAACAGATTTCTTTCTTACTAAAGATGAAAATAGGTGCTGCTTGTACGGGTAAGAGATATTGATTTCTCCATATCCAAGGTAGTGAAGAATATCAGGATTATCATCACCATTTACATCTGTTTCGTCTGATTTTTCATGTTCTTTAAATCTATACCATACTTTTGGCTCAAAAAAGATGCCACTGTACTGAAATATACCACTTAGGTAAGCTCTGTTCCAAGATTTAGATGTAAAAAGTTTTCCATTTGATTGATGAACAAGACCTACTCGGTATGATTTTAGTATGCTTTTTTCGTTTGTATATGGTATATCTAAAAATATTTCAGGCTCATAATTCGTCTCTCTAAATGGGGCTGATGGACCTGAGGTTTGCCACCATGAGACTTGAGTATATGCAACATAAAGACTATCATCAAGCCCAAATATGTTTTCAAAGAGTCTTTTTTTGAAACTAAATTGGAATTTTGTTTCAAAGTTCTCTCTAAAAGTATGCCCATTATGTACTGCATGATTTTTACTATCATAAGTAACAGGAAGTAGATAGTTCATTCTATGTGGTTCTATATCGAATGCTGAGTAGATTATCTGTTTGACAGTTGCATCAGTCTCTTTATTTCCATAACTTTCAATAATATTGTTTCCAAAAGTAGTTATACTATCATCTTTTATGTAACTCTCTTTTTGGTTAGACAAAATAAGAGTAGCTTTTTTATACTGCTCCATCGCTTTTTGTATATCACCATTTTTTTCATACATTTTTGCCATTTCTATGGTATCTGTAGCATCACTAGCAAATATAATTGTGCTAAATAATGTTACAATAATGATTAAAATTTTTTTATTCAATAGGTATCCTTCTTTGGGATATTTTATCTAATTAGGAACATTTATGCAACGAGGAAATATTTTTGGTATTTTTGCTATTTTACTCTGGTCAACACTTGGGAGTTTAGGCGTACTAGCTTCTAAAATACCCCCTTTTCAACTTACTTCTATGGCTTTTTTTGTAGCATTTATTATTGGTTTGTTGCTCTGGAAAAAAGAGGGAAAAGGTGTGCGTATTCACTTTAAATACTCACCAAAAGTATGGATTGTTGGAGTATGTGGACTTTTTGGTTATCACTATTTTTACTTTTTAGCTATTCAAAATGCACCTGCAATTGAAGCAAACCTCATAAACTACCTTTGGCCACTTTTTATAGTTCTTTTTAGTTCGTTTTTACCAAACGAAAAATTGAGATGGTTTCATATAGTTGGAGTTTTATTTGGACTTATAGGAGTTGTTTTTTTAGTTTCACAAGGCGGAAGTTTTAACTTTAAAGCTGAGTATACCAATGGATATATTTATGCTTTTATAGCAGCATTGACGTGGGGAGCTTATTCTGTAATTTCACGTTTTTTTGCACATGTTCCTACTAGTGCTGTTGGGGCATTTTGTGCGGTTACAGCTGTTTTATCTCTTATTTGTCATCTTATCTTTGAAACTACTATTTTTCCCTCTGTCCAAGAGTTAGGCATAATTATACTTATAGGTTTAGGACCAGTTGGTGGCGCTTTTTTTGTATGGGATTATGGTGTGAAAAATGGAGATATTCAACTTTTAGGTTCAATGTCCTACTTTACGCCACTATTATCAACTTTTCTTCTTATAGCACTTGGGCTTTCAGCTCCAAGTAGTACGATATGGATAGCATGTTCACTTATAGTTGTTGGTTCAATCATATCGTCATTACCTCTTTTTAAAAAGCTTTATTGTAAAATCATTAAAAAATAATGGGAGACTAATTTATGAAAATATTAAAATTACTACTATCTGGATTGTTACTGGTAGGATTGTTTGCAGGATGTACTGCAAAAGGGACATCTTCAAATCCAGCTGTAAATTTAGACACAAAGAGTGGAAAAGGTGTCATCATGGTCTATAGACCATTAAATCCAATCTGGAGACACAAAAGATTTAACATTTATATTAATGGCAAATACGAAGATACTTTAATGGATAAAAGCCACCATGTTTACAATGTAAAAGCAGGTGAGTACACGGTAGAAATGAGAGAAGACGTAGATTTAAAACCAGAGATTTTTATGCTCAAAGTGAATGTCTCGGAGAACAAGACAAGATACTTGAAATTTGGAACCCAATCAATAGGAGGGCATTTAAAATTTAGACGTGTCATGAAAGCTGTAGCAGTAGATGATTACGATTGGGGTAACGGAGGCTATTGACCTAAAAAGTTCATTATTAATGAACTTTTTTAGTATTCGTAATCTACAATTTTTGTAATTGTATTTTTAGATTTTAGATATTTTATGATTTCTACATGTAGAGGATTTACTGCATAAGATTGCAAATCTTCTTTTGTTTTAAAGTCACTTATGAGAGAGAGATCATATGCTCTCTCTTCTTCTGTAAAGTTTATACCAACTTCTATGTGTCTAAGCTCAGATATTTTACCTTTCATAGACATAATCTTATCTTGAACAATCTTTTTATGTTTATTAGAATTATCTTTTAGCTTAAAAAAGACAATATGTTTAATCATTTGCTTTTGCCAATAAATCAAATAGTTGCGCAGAAGCCGTTTCAGATTGTTTTAATAAATCTACAATATCACGTTTATTTGCTAAGTAAGTTTTATTATCTACAAAACTTATTACCTCTTGTATTGTATCGTGTACAACTTGATGAGGTGCGAAGATAGAGCTAAATGTACTTTGATTTAGAGTTTTTTTACCTTCACTGTTTAGCCATTTTGCAAATTTACAACTCAAGTGATCTGATACTTGTACACTTTCTCCTATTAGAACTGATCTATAGCCTTGTGCTTTAAATGCAACATGGTTGAGTTTTGACATATTTGTGAAAACTTGATTATATATAACGTTATTTTCAGCACCAATTGTAAGTGAATTTTGGGTCAATGAAGCTAGCTCATTTTTAAAGTTATCTATTTTATCTTTAGAATCAGATGCTTTTACTTGTGTCAGGTCAGCTCTTTCAACGATACTAGAAGAGTTTTGTCTTAGTATGGCTATGCTTGATTCTACTTCTAAAGTTGCTTTTTGTGTTCTCTCTGCTAAGGTTCTTACTTCATCAGCTACCACGGCAAATCCACGTCCATGTTCTCCTGCACGCGCAGCTTCGATCGCAGCATTTAGTGCAAGAAGGTTAGTTTGATCTGAAATATCTTTTATAAGTGATATAACATTGTTTATATCTTCTATACTCTCATGCAGTCTTTTACTATCACCTTCAGTTTCATTAATCATGGCAGAAACATCATCCATAGAAACGCTTATGTCGTCTATATCGCTACTTACTTTATTGGCTATTTTTGCTGAGTCAGCTGTTCTTTCATTTAAGCTGCTTAGTTTTGAAGTTATCATATCCATATTGTGACTGATGTCTTTTATGTTTGATTCTTCAGCATTCATAAAGAGATTAGATATTTTATTTATAAAATCATCTTTTTCTTTAGAGGCTTGTATGCTACTGGCTTGTTCATCTGCTAATTCTAATTTTTCCTTGCCATCTTTTAGCATCTCTTCAACAGTATCGAGTAAGAAATTCAATGCAGTTGATACTTCTCCAATCTCATCTATTTTTTTAGGAGTTGTTCTGATTGTAAAATCTTTTTCTTTAACAATAGCATGTGCTTTTGCTTTTAAACTATTTAATCTTGATAAGATTGAGCGACTTACATTGAAGTAGTAAAAAATCAATATAGCAATTACAAATAGTATAAAAATTGCAATTATATTTTTAATAGTTGCTAATTCTGCCTCGACATTATTTGTCTCTATTTTTGAAAGTTTCTGAAAGTTTTTTTGTAATTCTTGAAGTGCTTTAAGTGCAGGACCATCATTGATTTTTATTGTTCCGTCAATTTCTAGTACACTTTTGCCTTCTTGTTTTAACTTTTCTGCAAGTTTTATATTTTTAGAATAAAGTCCTAACGTTTTCTCAATAATTTCTAATGATTTTACCTCTTCAGGAGTAACAGAATTTAGTTTTCTGTAAGATACAATCGTTTCTTGAAGTTGTTTAAACTTTTTTTCAAACTTACCTATGTATTTATCTTTTCCTCTTAGTATATAGTTTTTGAAGAGGTGAATTCCTCCCCCATATCCAAAAGAGTCTTTTATATTTGAGATATATATAAGCCTAGAACTTACATCATTGGTATATTTATGCCAACTATCCTTGACTTCTTGGGTTTTAGAAAATGTGTATACCCCAAGTGATAAAAAAACAATAATTGATAGTATTGTTAAAATTAAAAAGTTGCCTCTAATCGATGATCTGCCCATACTTCATTCCTCCATAAATCTGCTTATTTAATTATATCATAAATAGTTGAATAACTATCCGCCAATAATTGCATTTATTCCATAGAACTCAAATTGTTCAATAATTCTTTTTTGAATCTCACTCTCTGGCTCTTTCATTTTTATAAACTTCTCTAATCTTCCAAGTTTTTCATACTTTTTTTGAGCTATGTTGTGATAGGGAAGAATGTTCACCATGATAGGAGGTTTTTCAAGAGTGTTTATAAATTCTGCTGTTTGCTTGATGTTTTCTAAGTCATCATTGACGCCACGTATGAGAGGAATTCTTATGTTTATATTTGCATCTGTTGTTGCCAAAAGTTGTAGGTTTTTTAGAATTTGAGTGTTACTCACTCCTGTATGGGCTTTGTGTTTTTCTTCGTTCATTACTTTTATATCATATAAAAAATGCTCACACTTTGAAGCGACTTCCAAAATTTTCTTTTCAGTCGTATAGCCAGTTGTATCAATACAACGGTGAATTTCCTCTTTTCCGCACTCTTCAAGTAAGTTCATGAGCAGTTCATGATGACTTAGTGGCTCACCTCCTGAAAAGGTAACACCACCATTAGATTGGTCCATCATAAGAGTCTCTTTTTTGATAATCTCCATAATTTCATCTACTTGGTACTGCTTTCCTGACATCTTAGTTGCCCCTGTTGGGCAAACTTCTGCGCACTTTCCACACAAAAGACAAGCTTTATAGTCCGTAACAATGCCCTTACTTGTAAGTTCACAAGCATTTTGCTCACAAGCATCAACACAAGCACTACACTCTATACACTTTGAATTTGTAAAGAGTTTTTCTACCGTTTTTTCAATGCTTTCAGGGTTGTGACACCAAGCACATGAGAGTGGACAGCCTTTGAGAAAAATAGTGATCCTGATTCCAGGGCCATCGTTTATAGCGTAGCGTTTGACATCAAATATTAAGCTCATTAGAAAGCGTCATTTTCAGTTCTGTCGATAACTTCTTGCTGTAAGTCATCGTTCATGTCGTTAAAGTAGTCACTATACCCAGCCATACGAACTAGCAAATCTTTGTACTCTTCTGGTGTTTTTTGAGCAGCTTTCAATGTCGCAGTGTCAACTATGTTAAATTGTATATGATGTCCTCCAAGTGTGAAGTAGCTTCTTATGAGTTGTCCTAGTTTTTTTATGTCTTCATCTCTTTTTAACAAGCTTGGTAAAAATCTCTGGTTTAGTAGAGTTCCACCACTTCTTGTATGGTCTAGTTTTGTAAGTGAGCGTATAACCGCACTTGGTCCTTTTGTATCACAACCATGAGATGGGCTAGTTCCATCACTGATAGATTTTTGAGCAAGTCTTCCATTTGGTGTTGCTCCCATCACTTTTCCAAAGTAGATATGGCATGTTGTTGAGAGCATATTTAGGTGGAAACTTTCACCTTTTGTGTTTGGTTTACCATCAATGCTTTTAACTAAATCATCATAAACTTTTAGTGCGATATCATCTGCATAGTCATCATCATTTCCAAAAAATGGAGTTTTATTTATGATGGTTTGACGCATTTTTTCTTCACCTTCAAAGTTGTTTGCAACTGCTGTTAAGATTTTGTCCATACTAAAAGTTTTGTCTTCATAAACATGTTTTTTTAGAGTACTTAGACTATCAGTTACAGTTCCAAGACCAGTACACTGAATATAGTTTGTGTTGTATCTAGGACCTCCATCATAGTAATCTTTTCCACTTTTGATACAATCGTCAATAACTACTGAAAGAAATGGTGCAGGTGCATACTTAGCAAACATACGGTCAATGTAGTTACTTACTCTAATTTTCTGGTCTACAACAAAATGTAACTGCTTTAAAAATGCATCATAAAGCTCTTGATAGTTCTTAAAATCTCTTGGGTCACCTGTCTTTATACCGGCAAGTTTTCCAGTAACTGGATTTATACCATCATTGAGCATAACTTCTATTATTTTTGGAACATTCAAGTATCCAGTAAGTAAAAATGCCTCTTTACCAAATGCTCCAACTTCGATACAACCACTGCAACCACCTTCTCGTGCATCAGTTATAGATTTACCCATACCGACCATCTCCATTATGTATGTATCTGGATTGAACACAGAAGGGTAACCATGACCTTGACGGATAACTTTACAAGCAGCATTTAGAAACTTGTTTGGTGTTTTTGGTGCAATGTGAACTGAAGTTCCTGGTTGAAGCAAGTGTAACTCTTCTACAACGTTTAACATGATGTATGAAACTTCACTAACTCCATCACTTCCATCACTTTTTACTCCACCAATGTTGATGTTAGTAAAGTCGTTGTAAGTGCCACTCTCTTTTGCTGTAATTCCTACTTTTGGTGGTGCTGTTTGGTTATTTACTTTTATCCATATACAAGAAATTAGCTCTTTTGCTTCATCTCTTGTAAGAGTTCCTTCTGCTACTTCTTTTTCATAAAAAGGTGTTAAGTGTTGGTCAAAATGCCCTGGATTCATAGCGTCCCAACCATTTAGCTCTGTGATTGTTCCTAAGTGAACAAACCAGTACATCTGTATAGCTTCATGCAAGTTACGAGGTGCATTTGCAGGTACATGGCGACACACTTCAGCAACTTTTAGAAGTTCTGCTTTTCTTTGTTCATCTTTCTCTATTTTTGCTTTGCTTTCAGCTAAATCAGCATGACGATTTGCAAACACAATAACGGCATCACAAGAAATAGCCATAGCTTTTAACTGCTCTGCTTTGTCTGTTGCTTCTGCGTCATTCATATAATCAAGTGAATCAAGGTGAGCTTGAATATCTTTTTTGAAATCAAGCATACCTTTTTTATAAATCTTACCATCTAAAACTGTATGACCAGGGGCACGTTGTTCCATAAACTCTGTAAAAAGTCCAGCCTCATAAGCTCTTCTCCACTCATCTGGAACATGCTTAAAGATACGCTCTCTTTGAGTTCTTCCCTCCCAATAAGGTATAACTTCTCTCTCATAAGTGTCTATGTCCTCTTGCGGGATTGTATAAGGTTGCTGATCTCTATCGTTTAGTACATGTAAGTCTTCTACACTATGGCAAGTAAGCTCAGGAAAAGTTGGGATTGCTTTTGGTTTTGGACCACGCTCGCCTACTATAAGCTCACCTTCACCCATATATAGTGTCTTTTTTTTACAATGGTCTAAAAATGTCAATGCTCTTAAAATTGGAATTGAGTATTTACCTAAGTTTTCTCTGTAAAATTCAGTTTGATGTAACGCACGCTCTATCGCTATGCTTGGAGTTGCATCAAAGCTTATTTTTCTTAGTTTTTGAATTCTTTTGTTCATGCCAGGACCTATGGCATTTTGTGCTATTTGCTCATAAAAGTTACCTTGTTTACATGCTGAGCGTTCGGGAATTATGTTTGATTCGATGTTCCCTGTTATCTCTTTAATAGTTTGCATAATAGTTCCTTTTATGATATACTGTTGATATATTAGAAGTATATCAGAAGAAAAAAGGAAAATCAAGAGATGAGTGAAAACAGCCTTTCAAATAGAGCTTATGAAATTTTAGAAGAACTTTTAGTAACACTTGTTCTTGAGCCTTCAAGGGTTTATAGTGAAAAAGAGTTAATGGAGATTTCAGAGGTTAGTAGAACTCCCCTAAGAGAAGCACTTTTGCGACTATCAAACGAATCTTTAGTTACTATTATACCAAGACGTGGAATCGAGATAAGCGATATAAATATGATAGACCAACTTGCCATGCTTGAGACTAGGCGAGTTCTTGATACACTTTTGATAACAAGAGCAACAAAATACGCAACTGCTTTTGAAAAAGAGAAACTTAGAGAGTTGAAACGCTCTATGAGTGAAGCAGTCTCAAAAGATAGAGCAGAAGGGTATCTTAGAGCAGATAAAGAGTTAGACCAAACCATAGCAAAAATAGCAAGAAACGAGTTTGCTGCACATGCAACAGAGCCTTTACATGTAAGAAGTAGAAGATTTTGGTACTACTACAAAGGTGTTGAAGACATGTACTCCTGTTCATCGTTACATGTAAAGATGATAGATGCCATAATCGAGGGTGACACTAAAGAGGCACTAAGATATTCAGATGAGATAATAGATAACTTAGTTAATGTAGTAAAAGAGTACTTGCGTAGTTTATGACACAGCAAAACCAAGCTTACAGATATGCACTTTTAGCAGTATTTTTCTGGTCAACAGTTGCAACTGCGTTTAAAATAACTCTATCTTTTATAACACCACTTGAGCTACTTTTTTACTCATCTATAAGCTCACTCTTTGTACTCGGAGTTATTTTAGTATATCAAAATAGACTAAGAGAAGCTTTTTTACACTTAAAAAGCGAGCCATTTTTAGTTCTTATTTTGGGTACGATTAATCCTTTTATTTACTACCTTGTACTTTTTAAAGCATATGATATACTTCCTGCTCAAGAGACTCAAGCCATCAATTTTACTTGGGCTTTGATGTTGGCTTATCTTTCAGTAGTGTTTTTAAAGCACAAACTTACTCGCGGAGATATAATAGCAGGTTTTATATGCTACTTTGGTGTACTTGTTATAGCTACTAAAGGGTCACCTTTTTCATTGAACTTTTCTGATTTTTATGGAGTCTCTTTAGCCCTTTTTAGTACAGTTCTTTGGTCATTTTACTGGATTTTTAGTAAGCGTTTAAGAGTAGATGCAACAGTTGGACTTTTTTGTAATTTTTTAGTAGGCGTGATTTTAATCTCTTTATATGTTATGTATGTTGGTGGAGTAAGTCTGCCAAATCTTCAAGCAACTTTAGGAGTTGTATATGTTGGTTTTTTTGAGATGGGAATCACTTTTGTTTTTTGGTTAAAAGCAGTAAATCTTACCTCAAGCATAGCAAAAATCTCAAATTTAATTTTTCTTGCACCTTTTTTATCTCTTGTTTTTATCTACTTTTTTGTAGGAGAAGAGATACTACTCTCAACTCTTATAGGTTTGGTTTTGATTATAGGTGGTTTAATTACTCAACAAAAGTTAAAATAGTTATTTAGTATTTCCAACATAAGCTCTAACATGATTTGGAATTCCACCAGGAGGAACAAGAGCTACTCTATCTCCCTCTTTTAAGATGGTATCTTTTGGAGATAGTTTGTGATTTACAAAGATAGCTTCTACTTCTTCGTCTTTTAAATCTACAGACTCTATGAGTTCTAAAATAGTTATATTCTCACTAAGTTCCATAACTTTGTTGCCACATATTACACCTTTTTTTTCTAGTGTTGCCTTTAAAAATGAAAATGCATTAAATGTAATTTTCATGATCTCTCCTTTGGTTTTCCAAGAAAGTAGCCTTGAAAGTAGTCAAAGCCAAGTTTTTTAGTCTCTTCAAAAGTTCCTTCTGAGTTTATATGAGAAGCGATAGTTTTTATGTTTAATGCTTTACATGTAGAGATGATTTCTTTACATGTAGAGATAGCATTTTGGTCTATGTGAAGAAGCCTAATGATATCGCCTTTTATTTTTACAAAATCTACGTTTAGCTCTTTAATATGTGCTACAGAAGTTATATTGTCAAGGCAGATTTGAATACCATTGGCTTTTAACTCTTTGATTTTTTCTATAGCTCTTTCATCTTCCAAAAATTCATCATTTTGTATTTCAAAGATAGTGTTACTATTTTTCAAATTATCTATATACATAGAGTATAGTTCATCATCATAGAGGTCTTCACAAGAGACATTGATAGCCTTTGTTTCTTCTATATCTATGACTTTATCTATAAGTTTTTGTATAGTTTGAGTGTAAAAACCTCTCTTTTTTGCTATTTTTAAAAATAGTTTTGGCGACTCTATGGCGTCGTTTGTTACAATTCGAATGAGAGTTTCGTCATATATATTATTTTGGTTCTCATCAATAACATTTTGGAAAAAAGGAGTTACTGTTCCCATAATAACAGATTTTTTTAGTAGAGTACATACTTTTTCGCTACTCTCTTCAAGAAGTCTATTGACAAACTCTGAGTAAGTTACAAAAGGTTGGTCTTCATTTTGTGCAACTTTTAGAGCTTTTTTTGCTTTTATAAGTAAGTTGTTCTGGTCTAAACAAAGACCCATGTGTGCATCTATATTGATATAGTTATTATTGTAAGTATAGCTTTGAGATTTTATAAAATCTGCAATAAGAAATATGAGTTTTTCCATTGTATTTAAATCAAAAGGCATATCTTTGATAAGTGCAAACTCGTCATCTTCTACTCTGAAAGCTTTCATTTCATGTGTACTTGCTAAGCTCTCTAACTCTTTTGCAAATGAGCATAGAACAAAATCACCTGCTTCATCAGAGTGTTTTAGGTTTAACGCTTGAAACTCTTTTATGTCTATTAGTATGAGTTTTGGATGTCTAAACTCTTTCAAGGTTTCACTTAGTGCTTTTTGCGAGGGAATGTTTGTGAGAGTATCTATCACTTGTTTGCCTTTTCGTAATCTTCTAGTCGATTTAGATTTGTAAAAATCTCATCACTTTCAAAGTCGACATATTTTGTTTTGACTAATTTTAACATATTTTTTATTTTATGGTTATCGTTCTGTATTTGCTTTTTTAAAACTGGTAAAATCTTAGGAGAGTATATAGCACAAAGTTGGTGTGAGCCATAAGGAGAACGAGCTATAACAACATCGAAACTATCTTTACATGTAAAGAGTTTTTCATACACTTCAAGCGTAACAAAAGGGGTATCAACACTAAGTATGCAGACTGGTGCATGGAACTCTTTTAGTATGCTGTAAAGTGCTATGAGTGGCGAAAACTGATTAAACTCTACTGTATCTTCGATAAAATCTGCATCGAAGTCAAACTTCTCTTTAGTTTTACAGCTTACATGTAAGGATTTAAAATTATCTTTGTGTTTGTCTAGTTGAAATTGAGTTAGTGTTTTAGATGAGCCAAAAGGGAGCAATGCTTTGTCGCTTCCCATACGGCTACTTCTACCACCTGCAACTATGACTAGTGGTAAAAGTATCATTATCTAGGGTCTACTATCTTTCCAGCTATGGCACTTGCGGCGGCAACGGCTGAGTTTGCAAGATAGATTTCACTACTTCTGTCACCCATGCGGCCTACAAAGTTTCTGTTTGTAGTAGATACACATCTCTCATCTTTTCCTAAGATACCCATGTATCCTCCAAGGCATGCTCCACAAGTTGGGTTTGAAAAAACTGCTCCAGCGTTGATGAAGATTTCTACTAAACCCTCTTTACCTGCTTGAAGTGAGATTTTTTGAGTAGCTGGTGTTATAATAAGTCTTGTTTTTCTTGCTACTCTTTTACCATCTAAAATTTTTGCAGCCATTCTTAAGTCTTCTATTCGTCCATTTGTGCAACTTCCAATAAACACTTGGTCAAGTTCCAAGTTGTCAGCTACTGCTTGAGATACTGGTTTACCGTTTGATGGAAGATGCGGGTAAGCGATAACAGGCTCAAGTGAAGCCACGTCAATGTGAAGAGTTTGGATGTAGGTTGCATCTTCATCTGAGTAGAACTCTTTTGCTTCTCTTGGCAAATCTTTATCTGCTAAAAACTCTCTAGTTGTGTCATCAACCGCAACAATACCATTTTTTGCACCAGCTTCGATAGCCATGTTACATAGACTAAATCTGTCTGCCATGTTTAGATGAGCTATGGTGTCACCTGTGAACTCTAAAGTTCTATAAAGTGCTCCATCAACCCCTATAAGGCGGATAACTTCCAAGATAAGGTCTTTACCATAAATGTGCTTGCCAGGTTTTCCACTAAATACAACTTTGATAGCCTCAGGAACTTTAAACCAGTTTCCTCCAGTTATCATGGCAAACGATAAATCAGTACTTCCCATTCCAGTAGAAAATGCTCCTAACGCTCCATGGGTACAGGTATGAGAGTCAGCTCCAATGATAACATCACCAGGAACTACAAGCCCTTTTTCTGGAAGAAGTGCGTGTTCTATTCCCATGTCTTTTTCATCAAAAAAGTGTTTAAGGTCATGTTTGTATGCAAAATCGCGACTGATTTTTGCTTGGTTTGCTGAAGCTATGTCTTTTGCAGGTATGAAGTGATCCATAACGATAGAAAATCCATCTGGATTTGCAAGCTTTTCAACTCCACTATCTTCAAAAGCTTTTATGCTTATTGGTGTTGTGATGTCATTTCCTATAACCATATCAATGTTACACTCTATAATTTCACCAGCGTAGACTTTTTCCCCTACATGCTCACTAAATATTTTCTCTGTTATCGTTTGCCCCATCAATGAACCTTTTTTGTTTTAATATTAGCAAAATAAAGCTAAAAAGTTAATTTTATGATACAATTAAGTATGTATGTTTATGCGTTTAAAGTAGTAGTTGTTTTTTTAGTGTTAGCAAGTTCATTATTTTCTAAAAGTTTAGAAAAGGTCTCTTTGCAGTTAGATTGGAAGTATCAGTTTCAACATGCTGGATTTATCGTGGGCAAAGAAAAAGGTTTTTATAAAGAAGTGGGCTTAGATGTCACTCTTTTAGAGTATGAAGATGGAATTAATATAGAAGAAGATGTTTTAAGACAAAAGGTCGATTTTGGTATATCTAATACCCCTTTGATGATCAAAAATGGAGTAATTCAACCTACAGTTTTATTGGCGACTTACTTACAGCGTTCTGCATTGGTTCTTGTTACGCAACCAGAGATAAATGAACCATCACAATTAAATGGAAAAGTAGTGATGACCACCGAGTATGAGTATAAAAATAGTTCTCTTTCGCTATTTTTAGAACATTTTTTTGTAAATGCAATATACACTCCTCACACATATACAATAGATGAATTTAAAGATAAAAAAGTAGATGCTATGAGTGTTTTTACTTCTAATGAAATCTATGAACTTGATAAACAAAACGTTCCTTATCATGTTATGGATCCATATGATTATGGGTTTATCACAAATGCAATAAATGTTTTTAGCTCTTATAAAACAGTAAAAGAGAAGTCGGTTCAAGTAGCAAATTTTATTAAAGCGACCAAAAAAGGATGGTTATATGCTTTAGATAATACAGAAGAAATTATAGAAATAATTCACACAAAGTATAATCCAAAAAAATCAATTGAAGAGTTGAGGTTTGAAGCCAAGAAAATAAGAAAGTTGATGCTTCTAGGTCTTTATGACATAGGAGAGATAAGTAAAGAGTTAACCATGAGGTCTTATAAGCAGTTAGTAAGAAGCGATAAAGCTTTACCAAATCAGGAAAAGAGAATAGTTATCTTTGATGAAGTTTTAAAGAATATAAAAAATGAAAATATTCAATTTACTGAAAAAGAAAAAAAGTATCTACTGAAAAAAAAGAAGATAAAGCTTTGTGTTGACCCTGATTGGATGCCATTTGAAGGTCTTAGAGATGGTAAATATGTAGGGATGATTGCTGATTATTTTGATTTAGTTCGAAAAAAACTAGACATAGATATAGTAGTTTATCCTACAAAAAGCTGGGATGAAAGTATAGCGTCAATAAAGAGTAGAAAATGTGACATCATAGGGTCGGCTAGCCCAACAAATGAGAGGTTGAAGTATATGAATTTTACAGATACTTATATGAGTTCACCTATCGTTTTAGTTACAAAAGTAGATAAGCCATTTGTTCAAAATATAGAATCTGTAATAAAAAAGAGACTAGGCATATCTAAAGGTTACGCAATAGCAGAGATTCTAAAAGATAAATATCCAGATATAAATATAATAGATGTAGATAACATAGAAGATGGTTTCAAAAAAGTTGAAAGTGGGAAAATTTATGGATATATAGACAACTTAACTATTACAGTTTCTGTTATTCAGCAAAGCTTTCATGGTATTTTAAAAGTGTCTGCTAGACTTGATGAGAGCGATGATTTAACTATAGGCTCAAGAAATGACGAACCTATATTAAATGAAGTTTTTCAAAAAATAGTTCACAATATAGATGACTCTAAAGTAAGAAGTATTTTAAATAGTTGGATTTCTGTAAAAGAGAGCACAGGAATGAACTATGTTTTTTTATGGAAAGCGGCTACTGGGATTGTCATAGTTTTTTTGATTTTTTTAGTGTATGGTTTTAAATTAAGGCAGTTAAATAAAAAACTAGAGACTTTGTCTAGGGAAGATGCACTCACGAAGATAGGAAATAGACTTAAATTGAATGAAGTTTTATTAGAAGAGTATAAATACTCAGTGAGGTATGGTGTTATTTGCGGAGTAATTCTAATAGATATAGATGATTTTAAGAAGATCAATGACATTTATGGACATCTTTTTGGAGACAAAGTATTGATAAAATTTACTAAAATTTTATCAAAACACATACGAGATACAGATAAAATTGGAAGATGGGGAGGCGAAGAATTTTTAATTGTCTGCCCAAATATTAATAGAGAAAATTTAATAAAAGTTGCAGAAGGTTTAAAAAAAGATATAGAAAGTGATATTTTTTTGAGTCAGAAAAATTTAACAGCAAGTTTTGGTTTGAGTATTTTTGATGGTACAAAAGACATTGAAGAGGTTTTAGGTGAAGCCGATAAAAATCTTTATGAGGCAAAAGATAGTGGTAAAAATAGAGTCTGTTTTAGTTAAATAGCTTAAATATTTTTTGACCAAACTGATGCATGGTAGGCTCATCTAGTCTTACAGAAAGTCCTGAAATTCCAATAGCTCCAACAAACTCATTTTTGTTATTGAAGTATGGAACTGCGATTGATTTTAGTCCAAACTCATGCTCTTCACTTCCAATAGCATAACCTCTCTCTTTTATCAAGTTTATCTCTTTTTGGAGTCTTGTTACGCTTGTAATAGTGTTGCTAGTGTACTTTTTTAGATCAAGTAAGTTTAAGTCAACTTCTCCAAAAGCAAGAAGAATTTTCCCAAAACCATTTGTATGAAGTGGTGCATGTTTGCCTATGGAGTCTCTGGTTTTTATAACTCTATTAGACTTATCAACTTGATTGAGATACAAAACTGAATTGTTTTCCAAAACTCCAATATAAGAGGCTTCTTGGGCTATGTAAAACACTTCATCAAGAATCTTTCTAGTTTTTTCTATAATCTTCTCTCTACTCTCTTGCTGTGTAAACTTTCTCATCAGATCACTTAAAATTATCTCTTTAGAGTTATTAACATACTCTATAAAATTCTCTTTCATTAGAGCTGTTAAGAGTCTTGACATAGTACTTTTATCTATATCAAGTTTTTGACATAAAAAACTAGCAGTTAGAGGTTTTTCACTTAGCATTATCTCTTTTAGTATATATAGACCTCTAGTAAGTGACTTGCTTTGATTCATATTTTCCTCATTACTGTTACATGTAGGTAGATTATATCAAATTTTTTATTTTAATATACAAGAAGTTATCAAATTATTTTCTCACTATGCAAAACTAGTATTATTTAGAGTCCTAAAAACACCTATATATCAGTCTAAGTAGAGATTATAAAAGTTTTATTAAAGATAATTTTGTCATTAAAAAGTTACATTTTAATTTATATCTTATATGTATTAATACTGTATCAAATTAAAAAAGAAGAGGCAATTACTATGAATTCATCTTATATGGACTTATCGAAACTTACAGCAGATGATGATTTAACTCCAGTTCTTGGTGGTGTTTGGCCTGGAATTCAGATCTACTACCCACCAATTAAATTTAATCCACTTGATGGCTCTTATGAGACAATAGAACAAGCAAAGTTTAGACTTCAAAAACACGCCTATAAAACAAAAGCTCACACACTTCTGTTTGACTTAGAAGATGGGTGTCGCATGAAAGAGATGTCTAGGGCACTTTTACTTGAGGAGTTACCAAAGTTTCCTGAGCGAGATTTCCAAATCGCTATTAGAATCAACCCTTTTAGAACCCCTGAGTATGAAGAAGATTTGAAGCTAATTAAACAGATTCACAAGTATATAGATGTCTTAGTTTTAGCAAAAGCGGGAGAGGTTTATGGTGATGCTGAGATACGTGACTTGTCATCTTGGTTGGTTTCTATTGGAAGTAATCTGACGATTCAGCCTATCATAGAGCATCCAAGATCACTTCAGATTGCAGATAAGCTTATGACTCACTCAACTGTAAAGCACGTTGTTTTTGGGATTCATGACTTCTCTAAAGCGATGGCTTACAAGATAACTCCTGAGGGTTGGATAGATGAGCTTGAGACATTTTTTAACATACTAACTATGGAAGCAAGAATCAAAGGTCGTGGAGTTATAGGTGGAGTTGAAGTTCTTTTAACTCCAAACTCACTTCCTGATAGCTGTTTAGAGAAAAAAGACATCAGAAGATGGTTAGATTTGCACGGTGATAAAGAGAGCAAGCATGTATATGAACACGCGGGGAGAGAGACAGCGATGGGACTTACAGGAAAGCAAGTTATAACTCCAAATCATATAAACATTTGTAAAGTGGCATTTACACCATCTCCAAAAGAGATACAAAATGATATAGATATTTTACAACAGGCTATTAAAGCAGGGGCACTTCTTGGAGGTGCAATCAGATACAAAGGTGAAATGTTAGACCCACCAATGTTTGGTAAATCTCTACAAAATATACTAAGAGCAAATGCTTTGAAGAGTCTAAGTAAAGAGGATCAAAACTTTGCAATTAAAGTTTTAAGCATGATGCCAATACACACTATCAAAGAGAACTGGCCATTTGGTCAGATATAAGGGAGCTAAAATGAATAAATTTGAAGATTATCCACAACTAGAGATTAAAGTTCCTGAGTTTTTAAACATAGGTGTAGCTTGTACTTCGAAGCATTTGGGAACTCCAAAAGAGAACTCAATAGCTATGATTATAGAAGATACAAACCTCGGAACTAGCGAAGTAACATACAAAGATTTAACAGTAAAATCAGATAGGTTCGCAAACTTTTTACGCACAATAGACGTTGATGTAAGAGATAGAGTTTTAATCTGTCTGAAGAACTCTCTAGCTTACCCTGTTTCATTTTTTGGAACTATGAAAGCTGGAGTTATAGCAGTACCAACCTCTACACTTCTAAGTGGCTCAGAGGTAAAGTATCTTGCGACTGACTCTCAAGCAAAAGCGATTGTTTTGTCTATTTCTATGTACGATAACTTGCTTCCATATTTAGAAAATTTGGATAACTTAAAGCACATTATTATCTCTGGAATCAAGAGTGCCGATGAAGTAGTAAAGCCCAAAACAATAAAGATTTATGCTTTAGATGAGATTTTAGAGAGTTTTGATAGCACTGTAAATCACTACAGCTCAAAATCACGTGAGCCTGCATATTTGGTTTACACTTCTGGAACAACTGGTTTTCCAAAAGGTGTACTTCATGCGCATAGTTCACTCATAGGTCGTGAGCCTGCTAGTGAGTATTGGTTTGATTTTAAAGAGAACGATAGAATCATGCACTCTGGAAAGTTCAACTGGACTTACGTTCTTGGCTCTGCTCTTATGGACCCACTTTACCGTGGACATACGGTTATAGCTCATGAAGGTGCAAACGATGCAAAGAGTTGGGTTCAGCTTATAAAAAAGCATAAATGTACTATCTTTATTGGGGTTCCAACTATATATAGACAGATTATACAAAAGACAGATTTCACCATAGATGATTGCCCTAGTTTGCGTCACTGTATGAGTGCAGGAGAGCATCTCTCTAGCGAGATGGTGGAGCTTTGGCAGACACGATTTAAACAAAATATTTTTGAAGCGATTGGCATGAGTGAGTTTTCTTACTATATCTCACACTCAAAGTTTAGAGCGATTCGTCCAGGAAGTGCTGGGTTTGTTCAACCAGGACACAATGTAAAACTTTTAAACCCTGATACTCTTGAAGAGGTTGGAGTTGAAGAAGAGGGTATGATTTGTATAGGTGAAGATGACCCAGGGCTATTTTTGGAGTACTGGAACCTTGAAGTCGATACTGCAAAAGCGAGACACAATGGCTACTTTTTTACAGGTGATTATGCTAAAAGAGATAAAGAGGGCTATATTTGGTTTTTAGGTAGAAAAGATGACATCATCAACACTTTTGGTTTTCGTGTAAGTCCTCATGAGATAGAAAGGGTTATCAAAACTCATCCAAAAGTTGCTGATTGTGTTGCTTTGGGGATTGATATAGATGCTTATAAGACTATCGTTTCTATCGTTGTTATTCCCAGGGGAGAGATTACAAAAGAGGAAGAGGAAGATATATTAGCCTATGGACAGAAAAATCTTGCAAAGTATAAAGCACCAAAGCAGATATATATAGCAAAAGACTACCCAAAAACTAAAAATGGAAAAGTTTTAAGGAAACAGTTGTGCAAACAAGTTTTGCAAGAAGAGGCTGTAGAAAGTCCAAAAGCGGAACCATATAGAGCAAGACGTTCAATGCTTTTTGTACCAGCATATAATGAGAGATTTATTGACAAATCGAGGCATCTTTTAACAGATGCTGTAATCTTTGATATGGAAGGTATCTTAGAGGAGCAAAGAGAAGTAGCTCGGGTAATGGTACTAAAACAGTTTAAGGAAAATAGTAATTTTGGAACAAGTGAGAGAATTTTAAGAGTCAATAGACTCAATAGTGCTGATATTGAAGCAGATATAGAGTTGGCTAAGAAAATTGATGTTGATGCTATACTTTTTTCTTGTATCCAGAGTGCTGGTGATATCATGCAAGCTCAAGAGATACTCGAATCAATAAACCCAGATTTAGAGTTAATGGCAACTATAGAGTCACCCTTGGGTGTTCTTAACATTCAAGAGATTTGTGCAGCAGGTACAAGTTTGAGATGTGTAATGATTGGCTCAAACACATTGGCTCAAAGACTTCAAATAAACCTCAAAAAGAACTCAAAAGCTATATTTAACTACATGGCACAGATAGTTCTTGCCGCAAGAGCTTATGGAAAAATAGTCATAGATGGTCCTCACTTCGATGTGAGCGATGAGTTCTCTTGTGAAGCTAGTTCTAAAGATGCTTTTTATCTAGGATGCGATGGAAAAGCAGCGCTTCACCCGATACAACTTGAGTATATAAATGACATCTTTACACCAAAAAAACAAGAAGTTGAAGATGCAAAAGAGATGATAAGTGCATTTGAAAAAGCTGGAAAGAGTGGACGTGAAGTTATACAGTTTAAAAACGAGCTAATAGACAGAACAAGGATAGATTGGGCACAAAGAATCATAACTCTATATGATAGATACCGAGAAATCGGTAAGAACCCATTTTAAGGAGGATGAAGTGAGTAAGATAAACAAGGGAAACTATTTTGAAGATTTTTCTATTGGTCAAAAGATAATTCACCCACTTCCTCGTACTATCACAGATGGCGATGTGAGTTTTTACATCGCTTTAACTGGCAGTAGATTTGCACTAAACTCAAGTGACGAGTTAGCAAATCAGATGGGCTATGAGAAAAAACCACTTGACGATATGCTCATGTTTCACCTTACTTTTGGTAAGTCTGTTCAAGATATCTCTCTGAATGCTATTGCAAATTTAGGCTATGCAGAAGTGAGTTTTAAAAACCCAGTATATGTAGGAGATACAGTCTCTTTGGAAACGCAAATTATAGGCTTAAAAGAGAACTCAAATGGTAAAAGTGGAGTAGTGTATGTTCACTCTATTGGGAAAAACCAAAATGGAGATGAGATACTAAATCTAAAACGTTGGGTGATGATTCACAAGAAAAACAAGGGAGTCATGAGTGGCATAAACTCTGTTCCAACTCTTGAAAAATCAACACCAATTTTAGATGAAATCAACATACCAAAGCTTCTACATGTAGACACAAATGCAACTGGTGGTGCGTACTTCTTTGAAGACTATGAAGTTGGAGAAAGACTAAATCACCCTGAGGGAATTACCATAGACAATAGCGACCATACACTAGCAACAAAGCTTTATCAAAACAATGCAAAAGTGCATTTTGATGATTTTATGATGAAAAGTACTCCTATGGGAGAGCGGTTGATGTATGGTGGACATGTGATTTCCATAGCTAGGACTATTTCGTTTAATGGACTTCAAAATGCAATGTGGATATACGCCATCAATGCAGGAGCTCATGCGAACCCAACATACGCAGGAGATACAATCTATGCGTATACAGAAGTGATGGAGAAGATTGAGCATAAAAGAGAAGACATAGGGCTACTAAGACTAAGAACAGTAGCACTCAAAAATATGAAACCAGAGGATGTAAAAAATCCAAAAGGCGAAGATGGAAAGTACCTCAAAAATGTTGTACTTGATTTAGATTACACAATTATAATACCAGTAAAAAAATGGTAATAATGGGACTGGCTGCTTTTAGCTTGCTAAAAGATGCCTGTACCTAAAAACAAATTAAAGGAACGAAATGACACACCCAAATGAAGAACTATATGAATCAGGAAAAAGTTTACCAATAATCCCAAGTTGTGAGCACTTTGCAGGAAGCGAAAAGCTCATAGGAAAAGCATTTGAGATGCAAAAAAAGTTAGGACCTATCTTCGATATTACTTGTGATTGTGAAGATGGTGCACAAGTTGGAGCAGAAGAGGCACATGCTAAGATGGTAGTACGCATGGTTAACTCTGAAGCAAATCCATATGCAATGGCAGGAGTTCGTATACACGACTACTCAAATGCAAATTGGAAACAAGATGTAGATATACTAGTGCCAAGTGCAGGTGAAAAACTAGCTTACATCACTCTTCCAAAAGCTTCATGCTACAACGATGCAAAAGAGCAAATTGAGTATATTCAGTCTACATGTAAGAAGTCTGGAATTACAAGAGAGATACCAATTCACATACTAATCGAAACTCATGGAGCAATTAGAGATGTTGAGCAACTAGCAACTCTTCCTTGGCTTCAAGTTTTAGATTTTGGTCTTATGGATTTTGTTTCAGGCTACCAAGGAGCAATCCCAGCTTCAAATATGAGAAGTCCAGGACAGTTTGAACACAAGCTACTTAGCCGTGCTAAAGCAAACGTAACACAAGCGGCACTTTCAAACCATGTAATCCCATGTCATAACGTAACACTAGATTTAAAAAACCCATACCAAACATATAGCGATGCTTTTAGAGCAAGAAATGAGTATGGCTTTATGAGAATGTGGAGTATATACCCAACACAAATCCAAGCAATCGTAGATGCAATGAAACCAGATTTTACAGAAGTAACAGATGCAGGAAATATTCTAATTGCAGCTCAAAATGCTTCATGGGGACCAATTCAGTACGAGGGAGAGCTTCATGACCGCGCAACATACAGATACTTTTGGGAGCTAGTTCAACGTGCTCACTTTAGTGGACAAAAGTTGAGTGATGAGGTAAATAAGAGATTTTTTTCTTAATAATTTGTCGTTTACATGTAAGGAGTTCCTTACATGTAAAGCTTTTTAGTCAGAAACTATCCGTTAGCTTTCTTAGCTTTTTTTTCTTGTCGTTTCTCTTTTAGCGATTTTCCTGCTACTTTTTTAACTGCTTTTTGACTATCTTTACCTTTTGCCATTTTGTTATCCTTTTTTTAAATTTATTGTTCTAGTTTCATTGTATAAAATTTTGCCTTAAACTTGTTCCCAACAACAGCCATCTTTGTCCCAACGAATGTCTTCGCCTTTTAGTTTGTTAAATTCTCTAACTACTTTTCTGTCTATGGTAATAGTCCCATGAGTAGTTGTAAAAACAAACTCTTCACCAAACTTGTCTTTGATTATTTCTGCTAGTCCTACTTGAAGTAAAACTCCTTTTTTGTTTAACTCTTTTAACATAAACTGTGCTACGTCTTTTACTTTCATATCTAGTTCCTTTTATAACATAATACAAGAAAAGTGATTAAATACAATAAT
>CAZHBU010000015.1:0-36179 GCA_964530865.1 uncultured Sulfurospirillum sp. | reverse complement strand
TTAGTTGATTATTATTTGGTGAATTATAAGAAAAAGTAGAAAAGTAAGCACCCGTATTTACTATTAAGTCGATATTTGACTTTCTAAAACTTAATAATACAGCTATAAACCCTACTTAATCAAATAAACGATAAAATCTAACTATGAAAATAACAGATACAAATGAAAAACTAAAACAGATAAAATGTGTTGGTTTAGTAAGTAAACCAAATGACACAGGTTTAACTCATCACTATGAAAAAATTAAAAATGGACTTTTAAAATATAATGTTGAGTTAATTGTAGAGACTAGGAGTGCGAAGTTACTTGGGTGTGATAGTGTTAGCTTTGAAGAGATGTGTGAACGTAGTGATTTTCTTATAGCCTTAGGTGGTGATGGTACGCTTATATCTCTTTGTAGACGAAGTTTTTCTTATGAAAAACCTATACTTGGTATTTATGCTGGGCAATTAGGATTTTTAACCGATATAAAATCTACCGAAATTGAGAGTTTCATAGATAAAATTTTCAATGAAGAGTATAGAATAGATACAAGAATGATGCTAGAAGTATCGCTTCATATTGAGGGTAAAGTACAGAAGATAGTAGCATTTAATGATATAGTTTTTTCACGTCCTAAACTGTCTGGAATGGCTACCATAGAGGCTTATATAGAAGAAGAACTTATAAATTCATACTATGGAGATGGCTTGATTGTTTCCACTCCAACAGGCTCAACAGCCTACAATGTTTCAGCGGGTGGTCCGGTTGTTTACCCACTGACAAAAGCTCTTATTCTTACTCCTGTTTGTCCTCATTCTTTGACACAACGACCACTGGTCTTGCCAGTTAATTTTGAAGTTGAGTTTAAGAGTTGTGATAGTGATACAGTTATTATTGTAGATGGTCAAGACACTTACAGCATGGGTGATTTTGATTATGTAAGTATAAAAATAGCAGACAATGGAGCAAGATTAATTCACAGAGAAGATAGAAACTACTTCAAAGTTTTAAAAGAGAAACTACATTGGGGTCTTAAATGATTGAGCGTTTACATGTAAAGAATCAACTCTCTTTTAAAGAAGTAGATGTTAGCTTTGGTAAAGGTCTTATAGCTTTTACTGGACCAAGTGGAGCTGGTAAATCAGTTTTTATGCAAGCTATACTCTCTTTATTTGGGCAGAGTGAAGCGAATGCTAGTAGTGTTGAAGCAGTTATAACAGATAAGATAGAGTTAGAAGAATTTGGTTTACAAAGCGATGATATAAACATATTTAAATATACAAAAGAGAAATCAACAAGGTACTTTATAAACACACAAAGTGTCTCAAAAAAGAGTATGTCTGAGATTTCAAATAGTTTTTTAAATTCCCTTGCAGTTAGAGATAGTGAAGAGTTTGAAAATGAGAGGCTTATAACTCTTTTAGATGCTTTGGTAAAAGAACCCTTACATGTAGAGCAAGTTAAAGAGTTTACTCAGCTATTTTTAGAGTACAAAAAACTAAAAGCAAAACTTGATGAGATTGAAAACAAAGAGAGAAAGATAGAGGAACTTAAAGAGTTTGCTTCATTTGAAATAGCGAAGATAGATGATGTCAATCCTAGTATTGGAGAAGATGAAGAGCTTATGAGCTTTAAGCGTTCTTTGTCAAAAAAAGAGAAGATAGAAGAGAGTTTAGAAAAAGCAAATACTCTTTTAGATTTTGAGAGTAGTGTTAATGAATTTTTGAATTTAGTTGAGAAAGATAGTAGTTTTTTTGATGAGTCCATGAATGAGCTTAGAGCTATCATGGAAGATGAAAGAGATAGATTAAACACTCTTGAAGATCAAGATGTAGAAGCTCTGCTTGAGCGTATTGAAAAGATTTCATCTTTAAAGAGTAGATATGGCTCAATAGAAGAAGTTTTAGAGTATCGTAAGAAAAAAGTAAAAGAGTTAGAAGAGTATGAAAATATCAGTTTTGAAAAAGCTAAACTCATAGCTACATGTAAAGAAAAATTAAATGTTCTAAAGACAAAGTCAAAGGTGCTTTCTCAAAGAAGAATAGACTCTTTAAAAATATTAAATCAAAAGATAGACAGTTACTTAGAGATGCTTTATATGCCAAAAGTTGATATAATGCTGAATGAAGTTGAACTATATGAAAAGGGATGCGACTCTTTACATGTAGAACTAGGACGAGTAAACATAAAAAAGATAAGTTCAGGTGAATACAACAGGCTAAGACTAGCGTTTATTGCAACTACTAGTGAGTATCTTTTAGACGTTGGCGGTGTTTTAATTCTTGATGAAATTGATGCCAATTTGAGTGGAAAAGAGTCTATGAGTGTAGCAAAAGTACTAAAAATACTTTCAAAGAAGTATCAGATATTTGCCATTTCTCATCAGCCTCAACTCTCTTCACAAGCTGATTCTCATTTTTTGATTACAAAAGATACAGATGGTAGCAGAGTGAAGTTACTTGATTATGAGCAACGCATAGTTGAACTTGCTCGTATGGTTAGTGGAGAAGATGTTAGCAGTGAAGCAACATTGTTTGCAAAAAAACTTTTAGGAAATTAAATGGAAAAGATACTTATAGTAGAGGACAACAAAGCGTTATCAAAACTTATAGCGAAGAAAATAGTACAAAATATAAATTTTGATGTAGATGTAGCTCATACACTAAAAGAAGCACAGACTCTGATTGGTAATGGGAATATTTATTTTATAGCTTTGTTAGATTTGAATCTTCCAGATGCACCAAATGGTGAAGTTGTAGATTATATAGTTTCAAAAAAGGTACCTTCCATTGTATTGACCGCTAATGTTGATAAGCAAACACGGGATGAAATACTAAAAAAAGATGTCATAGATTATGTATACAAAGGCAATATGGACGATGTAAATTATATTTTTCAGCTCATAGAGCGACTTTCAAAAAATAGAGAGTATAAAGTGATGATAGTAGATGACTCTATAGTTATGAGAAAAGAGATAAAAAGAATGCTAAAGCTTCAGATGTACAAAGTTTTTACTGCAGCTCATGGAGAAGAGGCTCTGGTTTATTTGAAAGACAATCCTGATATTAAACTAGTATTGACTGATTATAATATGCCTGTTATTGATGGATTTGAGCTTACTAAAACAATTCGTGAAGAGTACACGAAAATGCAAATGAGTATCATTGGTATCACCGCTAATAGTGATGAAATGGTATCTTCAAAGTTTCTCAAGATAGGAGCAAATGATTTTATACATAAACCTTTTACTAAAGAAGAGATTGTGTGTAGAGCCAACAATGCTATAGAATCGTTAGAATATATAGAAACTATAAGTGATATGGCAAATACAGACTTTTTAACAGGGGCAAGAAATAGAAGAAGTTTTTTTAAAGAGATAAATGCTTATATGGAAGAGTGTAAAAATAGTGGAGAAGAGTTTGCAATTGGTATGATCGATATAGATAAGTTTAAAAATATAAACGATACTTACGGACATGATGTAGGTGATGTGGCTATCAAGGAGCTAGTAAGACTAATAACAGAGAGTATAAAAGGTTCTGATATAGTTGCAAGATTTGGAGGAGAAGAGTTTTGTGTTCTTATTAAAAATATAGATAAAAGTAGTGCAGTAGAGCTTTTTGTTCGTCTTAGATTGAAAATTGCACAAAATATAATAAGTATTAATGATAAAAAGATACAATATACAGTTTCTATGGGTGTTACATTTGATTGTGAAGAGGGCGTAGAAGAGATGATAAATCAAGCAGATATGGCGCTGTACAATGCAAAAAATGGTGGACGTAATAGAGTAGAATTAGCAGAATAAAAGGCAAATAGTAGTGATAATAGACACACATGCTCATCTTGACGATGAGAGATACTTTGAAGATTTGGATGAGGTTATAGCAAATGCTAAAAACAGTGGAGTTGAGGGAATTTTAATCCCTGGAGCCGATATAAATGACTTAGAAAAAGCTAAAAAAATTGCTCATGAAAATGGAAATATATATTTTGCTGCGGGAGTTCATCCCTATCATCATGAGCAGTATGATGAGAAAATTTTAAGAAAATTTTTAGAAGATGAAAAGTGCATAGCTGTTGGTGAATGTGGGCTTGATTACTATAGACTTCCAGAAGATGAAGCAGAAAAAAAAGTAGAAAAACTTGAGCAACAAAAAGTTTTTAAAAAGCATATTGAGTTAGCAAAAAGTGTTAATAAACCACTTATAGTTCATATTCGAGATGCAAATAATGACAGTAAAAGAGTTTTACTAGAAAATGGAGCAAGTGAGATAGGTGGAGTTTTGCACTGCTATAATGCAAGTGAACATCTTTTGAGCTTAGCAGATGAAGGATTTTACTTTGGTATTGGAGGGGTTTTAACTTTTAAAAATGCTAAGCAATTAGTAGAAGTATTACCTAAAATACCACTTGATAAACTAGTCGTTGAGACTGATGCACCATATCTTACACCACATCCTTATAGAGGTAAAAGGAATGAACCCGCATATACCAAGCACGTCATTCAAAAAATAGCTGATTTACTGCAAAAAGATGTTAAAGAGATAGAAAACTTAACTACAACCAACGCTAAAAGGCTTTTTAAAGCATTTGCAAAGTGAAAATTAGGTATTATAATTGCTTTAATGGTGATTATAATACTTAAGGGAGTTCGATGTTGTTTAGATTTTTGATTTTAGTTGTACTATTATTACAAAGTGCAAATGCATTTTTGAGTACAGAAACAAATTATCGTGAGCAAGCAAAGGTTTTAAAAAGCCTTGATATTGATCCAACTTTCATGACAGATCTTCTTTTTATAACCATGAAAGAAGATGCAGATAGATATAAAACAAAACACTTTTTAAGAGTACTAGAAAATGGTAATAGATTTATACCAGTTTTAAGAAGTATGCTAAAAGAGGCAGAAGTTCCAGATGCTTTTTTATATCTTGCTATGGCTGAATCAAACTTTATTCCAAGAGCATATTCTAGAGCTAGAGCAGCTGGAATTTGGCAGTTTATGCCTTATACTGGAAGAAAATTTGGTTTAGAAATTAACCTTTATGTTGATGAAAGGCGTGATCCAATCAAATCAACTGAGGCTGCTATAAAGTATCTAAAATATCTTCACAAAAGATTTGGAAAGTGGTATCTTGCTGCTATTGCTTATAACTGTGGAGAAGGAAGAGTAAGCAAAGCAATAAAAAGAGCTGGTACTGACGACTTAGCAGTTTTACTAAACAAGTACAAAAAATATATCCCAAGAGAGAGCAGAATATATATAAGAAAAATTATGATGATGGAGCACCTCTCAAATAGTACAGATTTTATAGTTGGGCATGATGCTGGATATTTGATGAACAGGGGTTCAACTCATACTTTTGCAAAAGTAGAAGTAAAAGGTGGCACAACACTTAGCAATATAGCAGATAGCTTAGGAATGTCATATAAAGAGATAAGATCATATAATCCTCATCTAAAATATGGATTTGTTCCGCCAAAAAAAGGGACTTATCATCTCTATATTCCTTATGGAAAGCAAACAGCGTTTGCACAAAACTTTGACCCTAGGAAAGACAATGGAAGATTTTATATTCATAAGGTAAAAAGAGGAGATTCTCTTTACTCCATAGGCAAAAGATATGGAGTCTCTTACAAAATAATAAAAGATTTTAATAGATTAAAGTCAAATAACCTAAGAATCAATAAAAAGCTTGTAATTCCTGTGTTAAAACCTAAAACAAGAAGTTATACAATAAAAACAGGTGATACAATAGGAAAAATATCAAGAAAATTCAACGTAACAGTAAACACTATCATGAAGGTTAATAATAAAAAGAATTCAAGAATAGTAGTGGGCGAGAGGATTGTTATACCATATGTTTATTAGAACTTTTATATTTATAATTGCAATTTTAATTTTCAGTGGTTGCTCAAGTCGTCAGTATGTTTACAGTAATAGAAGTCATACTAACAACAATAATAAATCTGCAGGAGAGATAAAAAACTCTAAAAACATGCATAGAGCAACTATGCGACCATATACTGTACTTGGTAAAAAATATTATCCTACAAAAGTAAGTATTAATGATTCTTTTAGCGGAATTGCAAGTTGGTATGGACCAAATTTTCATAATAAATTAACTTCCAATGGTGAATATTATAATATGTATGCTATGACTGCAGCTCATAAGACTCTACCTATGAATACAATGCTAAGAATAACTAACCTTGAAAATGGAATAAAAATAGTTGTAAGAGTAAATGACAGAGGACCTTTCGCAAAGTCAAGAATCATAGATCTCTCTAATCAAGCAGCACATAGAATAAATATGGTAAAAAAAGGGACAGCTCCAGTTCGCATTGAAGTGATAGGTTTTAATGGTGTTGTTGGAAGTAGTGCAGGAACTACTCAAAGTATTGTTATGGGTAATTATGCAGTTCAAATTGGTGCATTTAGAAATAAAGATGGAGCATATAGGTATGCGAAACAGTATAGAGAAGTAGAGGGTAGATATAGTTCCAAAGTAGTTAAGGGTCAAAAAGATGGAGTGGTACTTTATAGAGTTTATTTAACGGGCTTTAAGAGTGAAGGTGAAGCAAGAGATTATAAATCAAATGATGGCTTTCGTGGCTCATTCATAGTAAGAGAGTAGTAATATGATAAATATAAATAGAAAAACAAAAGAGACAGATATAAATATAGAGTTAGAATTATACGGAAATGGAAAGTCCAATATATCAACAGGTATTGGTTTTTTTGACCATATGTTAGAGGCATTTTCAAAGCACTCTTTGATTGATTTGAATGTTACATGTAAAGGTGATACTCATATAGATTTTCACCATAGTGTAGAGGATGTTGGTATCGTTATAGGGGAAGCTTTGAGAGAGGCAATATATCCAGTCCAAAATGTCGAGAGATACTCTAATGTAATTGTAGTTATGGATGAGGCTGCTGTAGAGAGTTGCTTGGATCTTAGTAATCGTGCTTACTTGGTATATGATGTAGATTTAAGTGGCAAAGTGGGAGAGTTTGATGCTGAACTTGCAGAGGAATTTTTTAGAGCCGTTGTTAGTAGTGCAGGATTGACTCTTCATATTGAGTGCAAACGTGGTAAAAACAAGCACCATATTCTTGAAGCTGCTTTTAAATCATTTGCTGTAGCTCTTCGTCGTTCTATTGTTAAAAATGATAGAGTTGGAGTACCTAGCACAAAGGGTGTTTTATGATAAAATTTTTAGTATTTGATGTAGATGGCTGCTTAACTGATGGTAGTATTATTTATGGAAGCAACAAAGATGAATATAAGGCCTTTAATGTAAAAGATGGTTTAGCTATTGCTTCATGGAGTAGACTTGGGCTAAAGAGCGCTATTATAACAGGAAGAAACTCTAAAGTTGTAGAGAGACGTGCTTGTGAATTAAATATTACTCATCTTCATCAAGGAATAAAAGATAAAAAAACACTTTTAGAAAAGATATTAAAAGAAGAAAATTTAACTTGGGAAAATATTGCAGCTATTGGAGATGACCTTAATGATATTGGTATGCTTAAAAGCGTAGGTTGGTCATTTACGCCAAATGATGGCGTAAGCTTGATAAAAAAGAGTGTAAAAACAGTACTTAAAACCAATGGCGGTAGAGGTGCAGTACGAGAAATGATTGATATTATTGTTGAAAAAGAGGGACTTGAAGAGGAGTTTTTAAAGCTTTGGCAGTAAAATTTTTATACTATTTTTTATTTTCTTTTGTTGCAATTATGGTATTTTTATTATATCAAAAGCCATACAATGTTGCTCAAAGTAAAGATAGTAAAGATAATCCCAATATAGAGATGATAAATATGGTAAACTACTCTATCACAGAAGATGGAATTGCTCATGTAGTTAAGGCATCAAAAGTTTTAAGATTTGTAGACAGAGATGAATTTTATAACATAGATACGATAAGAAGAACAAAAAGTACACTTTTAGAAAAACTAAAAGCAGATAGTGGACTATTGGTTAAAGATGATTTACAACTTGCAGGAGATGTTCGTTATTTAAACAGTGATAGTGTTCAGTTTCAATCACAAGAAGCAGATTATAATTTAAAAACAAAAGTGGTTAAAACTGATGTTGATTTTATGCTAAAAGACAAGAGAAGTATAACAAGAGGAACTTCTATGGTTTATAATACCATAGAGGGTAAAATATATGCAAATAATATTAAATCTATTTTAGAGGAAGAACAGAAGTGAAGTCATTATTAGTAGTACTTGGATTGGTAAGTATTTTAAGTGCCGAGATGGTAGAAGTAGTAGCAGATAAATTTTACGCTGATGAAGTGAAGCAGATAACAGAGTTTACAGGTAATGTTGTAGTTACTAAAGGTAAAGATAAATTAGTAGCAAAAAAGGTGATAATAACTTTTGACAAACAGAGACAACCTCTTAAGTATACGGCAACTGGAAATGTAACGATAGATATGGTGATGAAAGATAAGATTTATTTTGGAAAAGCTCAAACTATGATATATAATCCAATAAAAGACCAATATACACTTATGAAAGATGCTTTTTTACATGAAAAAGTGACTAATAAAAAAGTTTATGGAGATAAAATTTTTGTAAACCAAACAACAGGACGTTATGAAGTAGAGAGTGATGGAAAGAGACCTGTCAAATTTATATTTAAAGTAGAAGAGAAGAAGAAAAAATGATAATTATAAAAGAAGCAAGTTTTGTAAAATCTGCCGAGAAAATGGATCAAGTTTTAGATGAAGATTGCAGTGAAGTAGCTTTTATTGGGCGTAGTAATGTTGGTAAAAGCTCTATTATAAATGCACTGACTAAAAGAAAAGGTTTAGCAAAAAGCTCATCAACACCAGGTAAAACAAGACTAATAAACTTTTTTGATATTGTATTTAAAAAAAATGATCAAGATTATAGTGCAAGATTAGTGGATCTTCCTGGTTTTGGTTATGCTAGGGTTTCAAAATCTATGAAGAATGAATGGCAGAGAACTTTGACAAAGTTTATCAAAGAGAGAGAATCAATAAAACTTTTTATTCATCTTGTAGATTCGCGTCATCCTGAACTTGAAATAGACAAAGAGGTATCAGCTTATCTTCATGAAATATGTAGAGAAGATCAAATAATTTTAGTTATATTTACAAAAGCAGATAAATTAAAACAAAAAGATGTAAGTGCTTTGAAAAAGATATATCCAAATTGCCTTACAGTATCTAGTTCCAAGGGTAAAGGAATACAAAAAGCAATAGATATTATATTTGAGTCTCTATTTGGAGAGCACAATATTGATTAAATATGTAAAAGCACAGCTTTCTGATATAAAAGAGATGCAAGATTTGGTCGCTCATGAAGTTAAAAAAGGTACAATTCTTTTTAGAAGTTCCGATGAAATAGCAACTAATATACGTTCTTATGTCATATCTAAAAAAGATGATATTATAGTGGGTTTTGGTGCTCTTCACTTTCATGCTTATGATTTAGGAGAATTAAGGAGCCTTATAGTAAGTGATACATGCCGAGGTAAAGGGATTGGTAAAGGTATGGTAAAAATCATGCTAGAAGAGGGAAAAAGTTTAAATGTTAAGAAGGTTTTTACTCTTACTTATGAACAAAGTTTTTTTGAGTCAATTGGCTTTAAAGAGATTCCAAAAGAATCATTACCAGCTCACAAGATTTGGGCTGATTGCATTAAATGTAAGCACTTTCCAGTATGCGACGAAGTAGCACTGATAATAGCTATTTGAGATTTACTCTCATTTGCTTGAGTTTGGTTGTTTACCAAATCATAAGCTCACTATACACATTTTTGCCACTTTTTGTAGGTGTCTTTTTTTCATATATAGTTATAAATCTTGAAAAAGAACAAAACATAATTTATATATATTTATCTTTTGCTTACCTTACCATATATGATTTGGATAAAGGTTTTTATCTATTTTCTTCTATTTTATTTTTTATACTTTTTTACTATCTTTTTGTAGATAAAATAAGAAACTTTTTTACATGCAGTAACTGTGTTGCAGCTATTTATGTCATTGCAGCATATTTAGGGCATTCTTTATTGAACTCTTTTATAGCATATGTTTTAAATCAAGATATGCCATCTTTTTCACAAGGGTATTTTTATTATATTGTTTTAGATATTATTTGTGCCATTATTCTTTTTAAAGGGAAAGTATGAGAATAAGAATACTACTTTTTGCTTTTTTTGCTTTTTGGCTAGTTTTACTTGTACGAATATACTATATAAGTATCAAGTCAAATGCTTATTATGAAGAGATAGCAAAACAAAATGCTGTGAAAGTAGAAGATTTAGCTCCTTTTAGAGGATCTATCTTAGATATCAATGGTAAGCCACTCTCTGTTAATAAACTTGGCTTTAGTATTGGTATAAAACCACAGCTTAGCAGTTCAAGGAAAAGAGAAGTTTTAGAAAGAGAAATAAATTTTTTAGTTAAAAATATAGATGGATTAGAGTTTAAAAATCTAAAAAAACTATATATAAAACGAGATTCTCCATATGCACATGGTTTTGTAAAGGTTGTTGATTTTATATCATATGATGATGTGATAGGAAAATTTTCAAAACTCTCATTAAGAGACAATTTGAAGATAAATATATCTTCTAAACGATATTATCCCTATAAAGAGTTAGCTTCACATGTAATAGGCTATGTTGCAAAAGCAAACTTGAAAGATGAACAAGAAAATTCAGTTGCAAAGCTTACAGGTTTTATAGGTAGAACTGGAATTGAGAAATACTATAACTCTGTTTTAGAGGGACAAAAAGGTGTTAAAAGAACAAAAGTAACAGCATTTAATGAAGAGTTAGAAGAGATTGATAAAAAGCTACCTGTGAGTAATAATATAAAACTTAGTTTAGATTTGGATCTCCAAAAGTATGTAGCGAAGATATTTGGCGATAAAAGTGGCGCTATCATCGTTATGAATGCAAATAGTGGAAAGATATTAGCTGCTGGAAGTTTTCCAGAGTATGATTTAAATCAATTTGTTAGTGGAATTAGCCATAAAGAGTGGAAAAATTTGGCAAGTGATTTTAATCATCCTTTTACAAATAAACTTATAAATGGACTTTATCCTCCTGGTTCTGTTGTAAAGATGGGAGTAGCTTTGGCCTTTTTGGAGACAGGTTTAGTTACTCCTTATACAAACTATTACTGTACTGGTTCGTTGGAATTAGGTGGAAGAAACTTTAGATGCTGGAAAAATAGAGGTCATGAAAAAACAAGTTTAAAAAAAGCCATAAGAGAGAGTTGTGACGACTATTTTTACAAAGGAAGTCTAAAAGTTGGTATAGATAAAATTGCACCTGTTTTAAGAAATATTGGTTTTGCTACTAAAACAGGAGTAGATTTACCTTATGAATTTATAGGCTCAGTTCCAGGACGTTCTTGGAAGATGCAAAAATATCAGAAGCCATGGTACCAAGGTGAAACATTAATTACTTCTATTGGTCAAGGGTATTTTTTAACAACACCTTTACAAGTTGCAAGATATACTGCACTTTTAGCGACAGGTTCAAGTATTACGCCACACTTTATACAAAGTGTTGGTGGACTAGACATTGATTATGGTAAAAAAAATATTTTATCTATAACACAAAAGAAAAATCTTCCACTTATAAGAAAGGCCATGAGAGAAGTTATATCGCATCCAAGAGGAACAGGACATTGGTATATAAAGTCAAAAATAGATATTGCTGGTAAAACAGGAACAGCTCAAGTGGTAGGCATACCACAGAGTGAAAAAAAACGTATGAAAGAGAATGAATTAGCTTATTTTCATCGTTCACATGCTTGGTTTACAACTTATGGACCTTATAAGAACCCTCAATATGTAGTTACAGTTATGGTTGAACATGGAGGGCATGGTGGAGCAGCAGCAGGAAAAATTATCTCCAAAATCTATGATAAACTTTTGGAGATGGGCTATATAAAGTAGACTAAAAAAGCTCTTTTAAACTGTTTTGTAGCATAAGTGTTATTATGATAAGCAGTCCAATTCCTGCTGATTTGTTGTAAAGTTTGTTTGCTGTTATAAAAATAAGCATTATAGAAGCTGATGCCATGCATAAGATATCAAAGCCATATTTTGAAAAATTAAGTGTAAGAGGGTTTACTATAGCGGCACTTCCTAAAACAATAGAAAAATTAGCAACATTACTACCTATGATATTTCCAATTACCATATCTGTATTACCTTTTTTTGCGGCTGTTATACTAACAACAAGTTCAGGAAGACTAGAACCAAAAGCTATAAGAAGTAAAGATATAATCCACTCATTAACGCCTAGTCCTCTTGCTATGGCAGATGCACTTTCTACAGTATAGTTTGCACCAACGATGACAAGAGCAAATCCTAAAAGTAAAAATAGTATAGTTTTTGTCCATTTAAATTTTTCTTTTTGTAAATTTTTATCGACTTCACCTTCTATAGCTTTTGCATCTTTACTTAAGAAAATTAGATAAGCAGCCATTAGGGTAAAGTAGATAAAACCATCAAACTTGCTGATTGTTCCATCATAAATCATAATAAAAAATATGATTAAAGGAAAGAGCGCCCAAGCAGCATCTTTTTTAAATATATCTCTTTTTGTAGTTAAATTTTTTGAAGTTAAAAATATAATTCCTAAAACCAATGCAATGTTAAAAGTAACACTTCCTATAACATTAGCTACCGCCATTTCTGGTTTACCTGCACTACTAGCAGCTACACTTGCAGCCATTTCAGGTAGACTAGTTCCCACAGCTATAAGAGTTGCACCAATAACAAAAGATGATATGTTAAAGTGAAGTGCTATTCTCTCAGACTCTACTATGATATAGTTCGCACCATAAATCAGTGCTCCCATAGATACTAAAAATACTATATATTCCATTTATGTGTTCCTAATTATTAAACTTATTGGTAAGTTAAACTCATTTATGAGTCTTTTTTCTTCTTCTCTCATCTCTCCATCGTCACACTCATGATTGTAACCCTTAACGTGCAGAAGTCCATGAATAAACATAAGAATTATCTCATCTTTAAAACTGTGACCAAACTCATTTGCTTTTATTTTAGCTAAATCGCTATTGATTACTATTGAACCTAGTGGAAAATGAGGAAAATCTTCTAATGGGAAACTAAGAACATCAGTAGTTTTATTAACTCCTCTTTGTTCTAAATTTATTGTTTTCATGGTTTCATTATTTACTATTATTAACTCTATTATTTTTGACTCGCTAGCAATGCTTTCTAAGATTTCAATCTCTATTTCTATATTTGTTTGGTTATCTAATTCTATCATTAAAAAAGCTCCATTTGTACTATCTTCTTCTCTTTAATTAACTCTTCAAATGCTTCTTTTTTGCCGTGTATTAAAGCGTATCTAAATTCTCTTTTTTCAAGTTCATCAACATTTTTGACAATCAATTTTTTATCAACTCTTTCATAAAGATACTTTAACTCTTTTTCATAAAGCTCAAAATTACTCTCAAAAATAATAACTCGTCTAGTAGTACCAAAATCACTTTTTTCTAATCTTGAAGTTACAAATTGAGGATAAAAATGTTCAAAGTTGTTGAAATTTTCTATTTTAAACTTTATTTTCAATTCATCAAGGTATTCTATCAATGAGCATAGATATGGAATAAAAAATGATGAAAGTCTAATATCTTTTACAAATCTCTCTTTATAAACAAAAGATGTATGAAAAATACCGTGTTCAAAGATTTGATCAGGTTCTATCGCTGTAGGTAGTTGTCTTACAGTCGGATCAACACTTTTAATAAAAGAGCTTTTAATAACAAAAAATAGTGTCTGTTTTTCACTTTTTAAAATTTGCATTAAAGCTTCACTTGGTATGTTTGAGAGTAATCTAGCACGCTCTTCTATATGTAAAGATTTTGCAAGGTCATACTGGACATCTAAGAGAGGAATAAAGTTAAAATATTTTTGTGTTGCATAAAAACGAGCAAGTTTTATCAAGCTCATATCTAAATCCTCAACACTAATCCAAGCTATCTCCTCATCACTTATCTTTGGTATGAGTTGGGTTAGTATACAATAAGCACCATTTTCAACTGCGACTTCAATCTCTTCATTAGAACTGTTAACATCTATAAAGAGGTCGCCTCTTTTGATTTTACTAGAGGAAATCTTTATATTTTCTATAGAATTAACTGATGGAGCATTTAGTAAAACTCCACCACTAATTCTTACAATAGAGTCTATTTTAGCCAACAGGTGTTCCGCTCTTCTTTGGGCTCTCAGGTCTCATAAGAGCTAATCCATTTTTGTCTTTAGCCGCCAATAGCATTCCTTCACTAAGCATTCCCATGATTTTTGCAGGTTTAAGGTTTGCAACTATACAGACTTGAGTATTTACTAAATCTGCAGGTGCATAGTATTCTTTAATTCCTGCAATCACTTGTCTAGTTTTCTCTTCACCCAAATCTACTTTTAATTTTAACAGTCTATCACTTTTTTCGACTTCTTCAGCCTCAATAATTGTGCCAATTTTCAAAGATGTTTCAAAAAACTGGTCTATGGTTATGATAGATTCTATCTTCTTCTCTTTTTTCTTTTTTTCTAATTTTTTTGTAGTAGGCTCAGGAGTTTCCAATACTTCTTCTTCGATTCTTGGAAAAAGAGGTGGGATTTTTTTAATAACAAAGTCAGCAAGTAACTCTTTTTTATCTATAAGTTTTGTATAACTCTCAGTGTTTACTTTAAAACCAAGTGCAGTTGCTATCTTATCTGCCGTCTTAGGCATAATAGGGCTTACAAGCACAGTTACACGAGCTAGTATGTTCGCTACAAGTCCAACTACTGCTAAAGCTCCATCTTTGTCACCTTTTTTCATTTTGTTCCAAGGCTCATGAGCTGTAATTGCTCCATTTGCAATAGTAAGAACTTTCCATAAGTCTTCAAGGTAACGGTTTGTTTGAAGTAGATTTAGCTTATCTTCAATATTTTCTAAAAGAGTGTCTACTTCACCAAGTTCTTTTACATGTAGAGCTTTTACATCTTTAGAAGTTATTATTCCTTCGCTATATTTTCCACTCATGCCGATGATGCGGTTAAGAAGATTTCCAAACTCGTTTCCAAGGTCAGAGTTGATACGGTCGATTAGAGCTTTTTGGCTAAAATCACCATCTTGCCCAAAAGGAACTTCACGAAGTAAAAAGTATCTAAAATTTTCAAGCCCATAAGCATCTGCTACCTCTTTTGGGTTTACAACATTGCCTTTAGACTTACTCATTTTTTCACCATTTCTAGTCCACCAACCATGAGCTGCTACGTGAGTTGGAAGAGGTAGTCCAAGACTCATTAAAAATGCTGGCCAGTAAATAGCGTGAAAACGAAGTATGTCTTTTCCTACTAAATGCATAGTTGCAGGCCAAAAGTCCATGTTTTTCTCATCAGTTCCATATCCAAGAGCAGTGATATAGTTTAAAAGAGCATCAAGCCAAACGTACATAACGTGTTTTGGGTCATTCATCTCAGAAGGTAGTTTAACACCCCAATCAAAACTAGTACGAGTGATAGAAAGGTCACGAAGTCCCTGTTTTACAAAAGAGATTACTTCGTTTTTCTTTCCCTTTGGAAGAACACATTGCTCATCATCACTATACCATTTTAGAAGTTTTTCTTGATAATCTGAGAGTTTAAAAAAGTAACTTTCTTCTTTTACAAGTTTAGTTGGCTTACCACAATCAGGACAGCCCTCACCATCCATAAGTTGAGTCTCTGTAAAAAATGTTTCACAACTTACACAGTAGTAACCTTCATACTCACCTTTGTATATGTCACCCTTGTCAAACATGGTTTTAAAAGCTTTTTGAACGCCTTTTTTATGGTCGGCATCAGTTGTACGTATAAACTTATCATAGCTTATATCAAACTCATCCCATAGAGCTTTGAATTTTCCACTAATTTCATCAGCATACTCTTGAGGTTCTCTTCCCCTACTTTTTGCCGCTTCTTCTATCTTTTGACCATGCTCATCTGTTCCAGTTAAGAAAAAAGTTTTGTCTCCTTTTAGACGGTAGTATCGTGCCATTGTGTCGGCTATGATAGTTGTATATGCGTGTCCTATGTGAGGAATATCATTTACATAATAAATTGGTGTAGTTACATATTTTGTGTTGTTCATATTTATCTCCATATTGTTTTCGAGGACAGACATCTTTTACTTTGCAAAAGCAGCCTGTCCCGCTCAGTTCACTTAGAATTCAAATCCACCAGTTTCACCATGAGACATACTCTCATAGACTGATTTTACATAATCTACTCTTATTTCGCACTCAAAAGTTTTTTCGCACTTCATGCAAGAGTCTATATTTTTATTTTTTTGACACTGTTGTAGCGCCTTTTTTTTATCATCTAAATTTTTTTGATACTCTTCAGTAGTATTACTACTCATAAGTCTTTAGAACCCTTTTTATCTCATCGTTTGAACCAAAAAAACATGGAGATGTATCATGAGCATGTTTAGGAGTGATGTCAAGCAATCTTTTTTTACCATCTATCGCTTGTCCACCAGCTTTTTCAAATATAAAAGCATAAGGCAATACTTCAAATATTAATCTTAATTTACCTTTTGGCAAATCGCTTGTACTAGGATAAGAGAAAAGTCCACCACCTTTTAATAATATATGATGAAGATCTAAAACCATACCGCCAGAGTAACGAAGTCTATATCCATCAGCAAAAATATCATCTATCATTTTCTTATGTTTATTTGGCCAACACATTTGAGTAGAACCCGGGGCATTTAGTTTGCCTTTCTCTTTAAGTTTTATCTCTTTATAAAAATAAAATTCATTGAGTCTGTTTAGTCTATACATACGTACTTTATCGGTTGCTATTACAAGCTCAACTCTTGGTCCATAGACAACATAAGCACTTGCCAATAAATTTTTCCCACTATAATCATTTTCGTATATTCCAAATATAGAACCAACACTCTGATCTACGTCAAGTAGACTAGAACCATCAAGTGGATCATATCCCACTAAATATCTACCTTCGGCGTGTACAGGAGTTTTATCTTGCTTCTCTTCACTTACAATCTCTTTTATAGAGGTTATTTTCTTAAACTCATTTTCTATAAATATATCACTTTTTATATCTAGTTTTAGCTGAGTGTCGCCTGTTGCATTTTGTTCTTCAGAGTAACCAGTATCATCATACATAATGGCTTCGCTAATTTCGATTGCAGAACGTTTTATGGCTTCAAAAATTTCTTTCATATTATCTCACTTTCTTTGCATTTTTTAAAATCCATTCTACAATGGAGTTTGTATTGTTTAAGTCTAAGATTTTTAGATGCTTTGGCAAATCATAATCATCAAGGTTGATACTATTATCAATTGCTAAAGCATTTGACATAGGAAAATAGTCCTCTTCAAGTTTGTTTCTAAAAACGGAGAGTCTTGGTAGTGGAAGAGTCTTAAGACCTTCAACTAAAAGTATATCAAATTTACCTAACATCTTTATAATATCATCTATACTTTTTTCACGTTGAGACAAAAGTGTAGTTCTTGTTGGGCTTGCTACAACAACTTCTGCACCAGTTTGTGCAAATTTCCAACTATCTTTTCCCTCTTTATCAAATACTGCTTTGTCACTAGGGTCATGTTTAACGATAGCTAAAGAGTATTTCTCTTTTAAAGCATTTGCAACTTTGACGATAAGAGTAGTTTTTCCACTTCCTGATGGACCGCTAAAAGCGATAGCTAAAGAGCTCATAATCTGCCTTACTTGTAAAATATTTGCGATTATATCTAAATAGGACATAAATTATGATAAAATTCATTTTTAAAGGAAAATAATGAATAAAAAAGTTTTATCTATTTTAGTTTTTTCATTTCTCTTTATGGGTTGTTCGCAAAAAGTAAATAAATATGCAAAACCAACAGATATTTTGCATGAACAATCTTTAACTCAAACGAGAAAAGTAGAGATAAAATCAAAGAATATTACCAAGGTATATATTATAGTAACATATATAAATCAGATAGACCATGAATTGGCAGGTTTTGATGATGAAGTAGATAAATTTATCGTGAGTATCTATATACCAAGCGAACAAAGACAAGAGTTATATGATGAGATACTTTTTGTTATCAACGGAAAAGAGCAGAGTTGCATAACAACTTTGAAAGAAGATGCTCCTATATTAAAAATTATTCCTTCGCCAAATCCTTGGAGTAAATATTATTATGTTGAAGCTCCAAGAGAGTTAAAAAGTAAAGATATAACTCTTAAGTTCAAAATTTTTAATTATGAAAGCAGAGTTTTATCTTTTTCTAAAGATTATCTCTAAATTTATCTGTTTTGTCAGGAAATGTTAAATCCTTGAAAAGATTGTAAATAGAGATAGGCTCACCTAAAATCCACATATATGTAATATAGTTTGAAAGAACTTTTTTACCATATTTTCTACTCTCAGCATAATGGACTAGTTCCATACTTAAAAAAGGCTCATAAGATCCTTTTTTAAATGTATTAGCTTGTAAAAGTCTTTTTGTAAAACCAATTCCTCCATTGTAGGCATAAGCTATAAAAAGAGGATGGTATAAAGAATGCTCTAACCAATCAAGATGTATGTTTGCAAATTCTAAAGCTATTTTTGGGTTAAACATGTCGTCCAAATCAAAGTTCTCTATGTTCTGTTTTTTTGCAATTGAGTGAGCTAAGAATGGCATAAACTGCATCATTCCAAGGGCATAAGAGTGACTTATGGCAGAGGGAATTAAGTAGCTTTCTTGACGTGCAATAGCCATTATTAATGCAAGTCTTTGTTTGCTTACGTTTTTTATATATTTATAATAAGGTATTGGAAAGTAGTGGTCTTTGTATCCACTTGCTTTTTCCATTAAATATGAGTAATGAGGAAGAGTATTTCCATAAAGATATGTTTGTGCAATATTTTTAAGTTCTTCAGAGGTCTTATTTGTAGTTTCTTTAAGTAATTTTGTCCACTTAAAAGGGTCTTTTTCATCGTAAGTAGGGTGTGTTTGCCACGCTTTTGCTATCATGATTCTTCCGTTTTTTATGCCCATAAGTTGAGTATAAATATTGCTATCAAAACTTTTTTTTATTAGATTTTTATACTTTTTATCCTTAGTAATTAAAAATTGCCAAAAAAGTACTTTATCTTTATCCATTATATAGTATGCTTTTTTATACGCTTCGTCAAAAAATGCCATTGCAAGAGTGTTGTATCTAAGTTGAAGAGCATTTAAACCCAAGAAAAAAAGACTTTCATGAGATAATGCTTTAGAAAATCTATTAATATATATAAGAGATTTATTGAAAGTTTTTAATTCTCTATTAGTAATTACATATCTTATAGTTGCATTTATTTTCCAATTTTTTTCTAATTCTTTTATCTTTTTTTTACTGATTTCATGGTCTAAAAATGTTTTCCTATATTTATTTCCGACACTATTAAATACATTAAAGAAAAGATTTGAATCACCATCAATCATACTTTGAAATGGATTTTCTGAGTAGATTACATGTAGAGATTTTGAAATCTTGTATGTGCTAAGTCTTTTTTCAATATTTTTAAGCTCATCTTTATCTATTTGTGTTGCATTAAATAGAGAAAATTTGATGGCTAAGCATTCGTCATCACTTTTTAAAAGTGACTTTAATTGCATTTTTAAGCATTTTGAAACTTTTGTAAAACCAGGCTCTTTAAGTCTATTGGCAAATGCGTGAAAAAGTTTCATACTCATATGACTTGTAAGTTCTAAGAGTTTTTCTGCTTCCTTAGGAGTAGTGCTGGGTTTTTGAAGATATCTATAGATGTAAAAATCTCTTGCTATTCCTCGTGGCTTGTCATCAAACCATGATATATTTTTTGGAACACCAGAGAGCAAAGAGGTTGAAAAAAGAAGGCAGAGTAGTAGACCTCTGCCTATTGTTTTAAAGCCCATTTGCTAAACTAAAGAGTAGTTTAACAGCAAAAAGGTCAATAAATTGAAGAGATATTATGAGTATAATTGGAGCTAAATCAATTCCACCAATCATAGTAGGAAAATATTTTCTCATGAACTCATAAACTGGTTCTGTAAGACGTCTTAAAACTTGAACTATAGGGTTATATGGGTCAGGTCTTACCCAAGTGATAAGAGCTGAGATGATGACAACCCAGATATATATGTTTAAAACCATGTGTAAAATTTGTGCTATTGCTTCGACTAATGTTGATAAAACCATCATTTTGTTGTCTCCTGTAAATAATTTTTAATTAGTGGGTAAACTTCTGAAAGCTCAAGTCCACTCTCTTTTCCTGTTAATAAAATTCTAAGTGTCATTAAGAAGTTTTTGTCTTCGAGTCCACTTTTTTGCTCTAAATATTTTTTAAATTCATCAAAGTTTTCAAAGTATGGAGCATCTTTCATAATCTTTTTTAGTCTATCTAAACTCTCTTTATACTCCTCTGATTTTTTTGGAGCAAATATTGTGTCTATTTTTTCTTTTATCTCAGATGTGGTGTTACACACTTGGGTATATAGTTTTGCTAGTTTTCCTATACTTGCACAGGAGTATCCGAGTCTTTTTGAAAGCTCAACATCTTCTACAAGTTTTATATGCTCACGATTAATAAAACGTAGTTTATCTATATCAAATTTAGCAGGTGTATTTGAAATTTTTTCTAATTCAAACCACTCCATTGCCTCTGCTATAGTAAAAATCTTAGTTGGGACTTCATTGCTAAGTAAAATAAGATAGTTAATGATACTTTCAGGCATAAAGCCTTGGTCAAGTAACCATTTTACATTTCCCTCATTGTAATTTTCATTTAAGATAGCAGGTATATGAGTATACTTTATCTTCTCATTGTAGCCAAGTGATTTTCTAATCCACTCTTGCTTTGGAGAGTTTATAAGGTGCTCTTTATCACGAATGATATGCTTAATGCCTTGTAGCATATCGTCAGTTGCACATGCAAAGTTGTATGTTGGGTACTTATCTTGTCTCATAATTACAAAGCTATCATCATCATTTTTTATTCTTATTGTAAAAGGTAAATTGTTGTTTAGTAGTTCATCATCGCTTACATGTAAGCATTTTCCACTATATTTTTCTGTTTTAAGCTCATCTTGGGTACAAAAACATGCAAATGCTTTTTTCTTGTCCATCAAAAATGAAGCAAACTGTAAGTGGTATTTAAAATTTTCACTTTGGTAGTAAAGAGTGTCATAATTGATGCCAAATATAGATAATATATCTAGTATGTCTTGGTCTTTGCCCTCTATATTTTTGGTTTTATCACTGTCCTCAATACGCACTATAAACATATCGCCTATTTGTTTGGCACAGATGTAGTTTAGAAGGGCTATTCTAAGGCTATTTATATTCATCTCTTGGGTAGGAGAGGGTGCAAATCTATACATTAAAATCCTAATTATTTTTGAGAATTATATCAAGTAGTTTGTTAAACCCAAATTTAATTTGTATTTTTTTGATATAAGTATCATTGCATGATACTATCAATGATACCTAGTATTTGGTTTATGGTCTTTTGACTTGCTTTTTCAATAAACTTTATATTTCTTGAGTTATAATCTATTGATTTCATTTGCTCTCCCATAATAAAGCCTGTAATATTTTCACTCTCACATTCAATATGAAATGGAAAATTTCTTTTCGTGTTTGTAATTGGACATGCAAAAGCAAGTCCGAGATGTTTATTGAATATTTTATTGCTGATGATCATTGCAGGTCTTCTACCTTTTTGCTCATGACCGCTTTGAGGGTTGAAACTTAAAGCAACGATATCACCTTGTTCAGGAATATATTTTACCACTCTTCTAATCCAATTTTATTATCGAATGCCTCATAAGTTAAATAATTATCTGGTAACTGTTCAACTAAGTCGTTAATATCATATTTTTCTCTGGGTTGTTTGATTGGTTCTAGCACGATTTTTTGATTTTCAATTAAAACTTTCATCTTGTCACCAATCGATAAATGAAGTTCCTTCATTATATTTTTTGGGAATCGCAAACCTTGTGAGTTTCCCCAACTTGAGATAGTAGCTGTCATGATGCAGTCCTTGATTTGTATATCCGAAGTATATCATATATTTTATTAGCTGTCAATATATATAATTTCTCCTCTTTATCTTAAGCTTGATTACAATTATTGGAAATCAAATTTAACTAGCATACATCAACTTTTTTGTCACTAGCTCATTTACAACTTTTGGGTTTGCTTTACCACCAGTACTCTTTAGAACTTGCCCAACAAAAAACCCCAATAGCTTTGTGTTGCCTGCCTTAAATTTAGCAACATTGTCTGGGTTTTTTGCAATTATCTCATCTATGAGGGGCTTTAGTTTAGCGGGGTCACTTATCTGTATAAGTCCTTTGTTTTCTACTATTTGTGTTGGGTTTTCACCGGACTTTGCCATCTCTTCAAACACTTGTTTTGATATTTTATTTGAGATTGTACCATCATCAATCATCTTAACAAGTTCAGCTATTTGAGTTGGACTGAACTTTAAATCTGAAGTTTGCTTCAGCTCTCTAGCAACCTCATTGGCCACAATATTAGCTATGTTTATAGGGCTGTTAAGTACTTTCAAAGCCTCTTCATAAAAAACAGAGAGTTGCTCATCACGTGCTAATATATTTGATATTTCATTGTTTAACTCTTTAGTGTACTTCTCAAACAAAGCTTGCTCTGAATCACTTAATGGCACTACTTCACCATCTATTTGTTGTTTTTTTGTTTCTACTTTAGTTACTTGTGTTTTTTTAACCCAAGAGTCTTTAAGTCCTACAATTTTATTAAACACAGGCTTGTCATCTGTGTAATCAATAGGGTCAGCATAAAAATAGCCTTGTCTTTCAAACTGAAATCTAACATCAGGTTTATCGTTTATGACTGTTGGCTCAATGAAAGCATTTTTAATGATTTTCAAAGAGTTCTTGTTTATATCTTCAACTCCCTCTGGTGTTTCAACTAAAAATAGTCTATCATATAGTCTTATTTCTACTGTTATAGCGTGTTTGGCACTTACCCATTGGATAGCACTTTTAACTTTGATACCACTTGTATCTGAGCCACTTTTAGATTCACTATGATACTCTACTTTTAGCTCTACTATGTTTCCACTAGAATCTTTGACTACTTCTTTACATGTAATGATATAAGCATGCTTAAGACGTACAGGTTGCTCTGGCGTCAGACGGAAGTAACCTTTAGGAGGGTTCTCCATAAAGTCATCTCTTTCAATATAGATTTCACGAGAAAATGGAAGTTTCCTTGAACCTTTTTTTGGTACATCTACTGGGTAGTAAGAAGCATCAATCTCTTCAAAACCATCATAGTTTTCGATTGTTACTTTGATTGGGTCAAGCACGCTCATAACACGAGGTACTTTTTTGTTCAAATCATCTCTAATACAAAATTCTAATTGTGAAACATCAACCATAGAGTTTGCTTTTGCTATGCCAATTTGGTCGCAAAAATTCAGAATTGACTCAGGCGTATAACCTCTTCTTTTATACCCTGCGATAGTAGGAAGACGAGGGTCATCCCAACCGCTTACAAGCCCCACTTCAACCAATTCTAAAAGCTTTCTTTTGCTCATAACAGTATAGTTTATGCCAAGACGTGCAAACTCATGTTGATAAGGGCGAGGTGGTGTGAGTTCCAAAGTATTAAGCACCCAATCATATATGTCACGGTTGTTTTCAAACTCTAAAGTACAAATCGAGTGAGAAACCCCCTCAATGTAATCAGATAAACAGTGCGCAAAGTCATACATAGGGTAAACACACCACTCATTGGCTGTTCTAAAATGACGAGCATGTCTTATGCGGTACAAAAGTGGGTCACGCAGTTTCATGTTAGCAGCACTCATATCTATCTTAGCTCTAAGAACGTGTTCACCATCTTTGAACTCGCCATTTTTCATCTTCTCAAAAAGCTCTAAATTCTCTTCAACACTACGATTAGCATACTTACTACGTTTTCCTGTCTTTTTTACAGTTCCTCGATATTCACGGATTTCTTCTTCATCTAGGCTATCAACGTATGCCTTTCCCATTTTAATAAGTTCAACAGCATAGTCATATATTTTAGGAAAATAGTTAGAAGTAAAGTATGTACTCTCTCCATAATCAAACCCAAGCCACTCTACAGCATCTTTAAGAGCTTCAACATAACTAGTGTCTTCTTTAGTAGGATTTGTATCGTCCATTCTTAGGTTACAATGACCACCAAAGTCACGTGCAATTCCAAAGTTTATACAGATAGATTTAGCATGCCCAATATGTGGGAAACCGTTAGGCTCTGGAGGAAATCTAGTAACTATCTCTTTGTATTTGCCCGATTTTAAGTCTTTATCAACTATGGTGCGTAAAAAATCTTTGCTTTCGTTCAATTTACTGTTCCTAATTTTTTTTGGCATTATATCTATATTTTGGTTAATAAATGCTAATATAAGGAATGAACAGAATAAAAGAAATTCCATTCTTTTCTCATTTAGATGAAGATGGTCTAAAAAAACTGAAAGAGATATCAACTATAAAAAAATATAACTCAAAAGAGATACTTTTTTTTGAGGGTGAAGAACCTAAACACTTACATATACTTCTTGATGGGATTGTAAGACTTTATAAAACAAACCATAAAGGCAATCAGATATTTTTGCATCAATTTTTACCAGTTAGCCTTATAGCAGAACTAGCAAACTTTGAAAATATTCCTTACCCAGCATCTGCAGAATTTACATGTAGAGGTGAAGTTATGAAAATTGATTATAAAAAACTTGAAACTGGTTTTTTTAAAAATCCAGAACTCTCTTTACAAATCATAAAATCGCTTGCAGGAAAACTAAAAATTATGAGTGAAGTTGTAACAAATGAGATAGTATTAACATCAGAAGCAAAAATAGCAAAGTTTTTAGTAGAAAATGGTGAACTTTTCGTAACTCTTAAAAATACAAAAGTTGCTTCACTTTTAAACCTTACTCCTGAGACTTTATCTAGGACTTTAACGAAGTTTAAAAAACGAAAGCTTATAAGGGCAGATGAAAACTTTAAAATACTCAACTTAGATGAATTAGTAGCTATTTATGCAAATTGACTTGTTAAAACACAATAGGATAAATACGCAAAATTGCGCTTATGCACAGCTTTGACCTTTTACATGTAGGCTCATAATATATTTACATGTAAAGGAAAAAAAATGAAAAATGAAGTGAAAAATTTTATTAATATTGTAATAGGAACATTTTTAGTCTCTTTAGGGGTAGTTCTATTTTTTGTATCAAATAATTTCACAACAGGTGGAACTCCTGGCATGGCTCTATTGCTTCACCATTTAAGTGGATTTACTATAGGTTCTATGATTTTAGCTATTAATATTCCCCTTCTTGTCATTGGAATTAAGTATCTTGGTAAAATGTTTGCTACAAGAACAATAGTTGCAATACTTTTAATTTCACTATTTGTAGACCTTTTTTTAGAAGTTTTACATTTGAAAGGTTTAAGTGAAAATATTATTTTAGCAGCCATATTTGGTGGAGCTATCATTGGACTTGGTGTTGGGCTCATATTGCAAGGCAATGCTAGTGCTGGCGGTTCAACCATAATTGCAAAAATTGTTTGTGCAAATTCAGAGATAAAACCAGGTCAAGTTATACTTTTTGTTGATTTTTTTATTATTGTTAGTTCAATTTATGTATTTGGTGATATTGATAAAGCACTTTGGAGTATTATTAGCATATATGTAACATCAAGATGCATAGATCTGTTTTTAAGTGGAAATCCTACAAAAAAAATAGTTCATTTAGTGTCAAATCAACCTGAAAAGTTGAGTGAAAAAATAATAAATACTTTAGGTGATAATGGAACTATTATAAAAGGAACTGGTTTACATATAAATCAACAAAAAAATATTATTTTTATAGTTGTGGAACTTGGTAAACTCAGAATGTTGCGAGAACTAATTAAAGAAAATGACCCTGATGCCTTTATGGTTGTAATGGATGCATCAGAATTACTAGGAAGAGGACATGATTAAAAAAAACTTATTTAAATTAATTAATTATAAAATCATATAAGGAAATAATTTTTTAGTTTCTTATATTTACTTCGTCACAAAAAAACAAAAACTCCACAAAATGGGATATACAATTGATAAAATCGTCAATAAACTAAACAAGACAAAATTTATCTTAAATTTTTCTTGTTAATAATTTATTAACTATTTGACCTAAGTCATTGTTAATAAAGTTATGAATATGTACACTGTCGATAATAAAAAGTTTTACTATTAGGAGTACATATGTTTTATTTGCGCCTTGTATTAGTGTTTACAGGCATTGTAGCACTAGTGCTAATAGGTAGAGCTGTACTTGTTCCAGACAGTTGGGGTGAGTATGGTTACTATCGTGGAGGTTACATACAAGAGGAAGCTTCTAGGGATTTGGTTTATGGAACCAATAAGTCTTGTATGAGTTGTCATGAATCGGTTTATGAGTTAAAAGAAGAAGGAAGTCATAAAAGATTATCATGTGAAATTTGTCATGGTCCTGTAGGAGAACATGCAAAAGATGGCAAAAAAATAGCTGATATGCCTGTTAGAAAAGGAGAAAAGCAGATTGCTCTTTGTTTAACTTGTCATAAAAAAGTTGTTGGTCGTCCAGAGAAGTTTCCTATGATTGAACATATTGGACATCTCGAAGAGTTAAATGTAAAAATTACTCATACTTGTGATCAATGTCATACTGTTCATGATCCATTAGAAAATATGAACATTGTCAAAAAGATGCATAAACTCAGAGAATTGAAAAAGGAGGTCTCAGAATGAAAATAGATCAGAATTTTATTGATAACGATAGAAGAGGCTTCATTGAAAAAGTCGTAAAGGGCTCTATCGCTGGAAGTTTAATGCTTATGATTCCTATGAATTCAAAGCTTTTCGCAGAAGTTGCAGGAAATGAAAATAAGTTAGTAAGTTTAATAGACCCGAAAGACAAAGTAAAAAACTATGCCTTTATGGTAGATGTAACAGGCTGTATTGGGTGTGGTAGTTGTTGTGTTGCTGATAGAAAAGAGAATAATGTACCAGATGGACAGTACAGAACTTGGGTTGAGAGATATGTTATAGATATTTACAACACAGTTTATGTTGATTCTCCTGAAGGTGGAGAAAAAGGTTATTCTACACCAAGAGATGATATTAAAGAGAAAATAAAAGATGCTTTTTTTGTCCCAAAACTTTGCAATATGTGTGATGAGCCTAGTTGTACACAGGTTTGTCCAGTTGCTGCAACTTTTACAACACCAGATGGATTTGTACTTGTTGATAAAGACCACTGTGTTGCTTGTGGATATTGTGTTCAAGCCTGTCCTTATGGAGTTCGTTTTATCAATGAAGATACAAAAACAGCAGATAAGTGTACTTGGTGCTATCATCGTGTGAGTAAAGGTAAACTTCCAGCGTGTGTCAATGCTTGTCCAACAGGGGCAAGAAAATTTGGTGATTTAAATGATCCAAATAGTGAAGTTTCAAAGATATATAATTCAAAAGCAGTTTTAAAAGTATTGAAGAAAAGTTTAGGAAATGAGCCTTCTTTATTCTATATTGGCGCTCATGAGGAGGTGATATAATGGATATTTTAAATTACGTTTTTCCAAACGATATACATGCACATTGGACTTTAATGATTGTTATATATCCGTACATTACGGGTGTTGTTGCTGGAGCATTTATAGTTTCAGCTCTTGCTCATGTTTTTCATGTAAAAGCACTTATGCCAGTAGCAAAATTTGCACTTATATTTGCACTCTCATGGTTGCTGTTTGTAACAGCACCACTTTTAAACCACTTAGGTCATCCTGAGCGTGCGTTAAATATGCTTTTTACTCCAAATTTTGTTGGACCATCTATGATGAGTGGATTTGGGTACATCTATATGGCTTATTCTATTCTTTTGATATTTGAGATACTTGTTATCTATAGATACGAGTTGACCATGTTAAAAAAGAGTGCAACTGGTGTAAAAAAAGTTATATATTCTCTTTTAACACTTGGCACAAATGATGAGAGTATGGAAGGAAGAAAAAGAGACTCCAAGGTAGCATTCGTTATGGCTTCGATTGGTATTCCACTAGCTTGTTCTTTACATGGTTATGTTGGTTTTATTTTTGGTGCAGTAAAAACTGTTGATTGGTGGTTTACTCCACTTATGCCAATTATATTTTTACTATCTGCTTCTGTTTCAGGAATTGCTGGAATGATACTCTTTTATATAGCTATTAAGAAGATAACAGGAAAAATAAGCGAAATAAAAACTGAGACTATTAAAACTATGGTTCAATTATTATGGACATTTTTTATATTTGATTTTCTGTTTGAAATGATAGAGCTTTCTGTTCATGCATATGGTGGTACTGAAGGTTGGCATATAATTTCTTCTGCATTAAATGGACCTTTGAATTGGTCATTTTGGACGATGCAAGTTAAACTCTTATCACTCGTACCATTTGTTATTTTAATGTGGTTATCATTGGCAAAAGTTAGTAGAAGTACACTTTTAATAGTTGGTCCAATAGTCTCTTTTATGCTTTTAGCACAAGTTTTGTTTATGCGATGGAATGTTGTAATTGGTGGTCAAATTATGGCAAAAAGTGAGAGAGGGTTTGCTACTTACCACCCCCAGTTTTTTGAGAAAGAGGGTATTTTGGTAACTATTATAATGCTTGTAGCACCTATAGTTACACTTTGGCTTTTAAGTAAAATTTTTCCTTTATGGGAAAGTAAATATGATAATGAGTTTACTCACTAAAAAGAGTTTAATAATACAGTGGTTGGTTGGTCGGAAAATACAAAAAGGAGATCTACATGAAGTTAGGTAAACTTGTTATTGCTTTAGTAATAGCAATAGGTTTTGCAAGTAGCGCAATGGCTGCTACTAAAGCATCTTCAAAGGTGAGAAATGAAAGCGTTGTCGATAAAAACGACAAATGTGTTACATGTCACCTTAAGGAGAACAGATCACTAGTTGATCAGTGGGATCATTCATCTCACGCAGACACTAAAGTTGGGTGTTATACTTGTCATGCGGCAGACAAGAAAGACCCTACAGGTTATGAACATGAGGGCGCGTTCATAAAGACTATATTATCTCCAAATGACTGTAATTACTGTCATGAAAGAGAAGTTAAAGAAATGACAAACTCTCACCATGCAACAGCTGGTGAAATTATGGCATCACTTGACAATATGTTTGCTGAAGTTATTGCATCATTCCCTGATACAAAAGCTGACGCAGTTAATGGCTGTTGGCAGTGTCATGGTTCTGTTTTAGCTTTCCAAAAAGATAAAAAAGGAAACATGATATATAATGAAGCTGGTGCTCCAATGCCGACTTATATGACATGGCCAAACTCTGGAATCGGAAGAATTAATCCAGATGGCTCAAAAGGTTCTTGTAACGCTTGTCACTCAAAGCATGATTTTAGTTCAAGTAGAGCAAGACAACCAGAGAACTGTGGTAAGTGTCACCTTGGACCTGATCATCCTCAAAAAGAGATCTATGAAGAGTCTAAGCATGGTATCGCTTACTATTCATCTCCTAAAGGTGATGTACCAGGTGGTATGAATATCTATAAAAAAGGTAAGTGGATATTAGGAAAAGATTATAACGCTGCTCCTACATGTTCAACTTGTCATATGGGTTCATATAAAAAAGGTAACGGCTCAGTAGTAAAAGGCACTCACAATGTTAGCGATAGAATTTCTTGGAATCTAAGAGCTCCAATATCTGTTAAACTCAATCGTGTTGTTTTTGAAAATGGAACAGTTTATGACTATCCAGGAGAGAGAGCTCCTAAAGTTGGTGACGTTCTTAAGTATAAAACATACGAGAGAAAAGGTGATAAACTTGTAAAAATCATGAAAAAAGGCAAGGCTGCAAAAGTTGTAGATTGGAAGCAAAGAAGAGCAGATATGCAAGGTGTATGTACAGCTTGTCACTCAACTTCACAAACTGAAAACTTCTACAAGCAGTATGATAGTTTGGTTTATACATATAACGATAAGTTTATCAGACCAGGCTTAAAGATTGTCAAAGAGATGAAGAAAGATAAAATCTGGAAAGGTTCTGGATTCCAGCAGCATGACCTAGGATATATCTGGTTTGAAATTTGGCATCATGAAGGTAGACGTGCAAGACACGGTGCTGCTATGATGGGACCTGATTATACTCACTGGCATGGTATGTATGAAGTATCTCGTCACTTCTATAACCATTTCTTGCCATTAGTACAAGAGATGGCTGACAAAGATGGAAAAGGTGAAAAGTACAAGAAGATGATATCTGATTTACTTTCTAAGCCTGAGCATGTTTGGACAAAAACTGGTGGTAATCCTGCAAAGCTAAAAGCTATTGCAGATGAGAACAAAGCTAGATATAAGCAGTAAGAAGTTACTCTTATGCCCCAAAAGGTAACTTTTGGGGCTTTTTTTGTGATTTTTTGTTTACAATAAATTTGTGAAGAATAGATTTTAAAAGGAAAAATATGAAGTTATTAGTATCTTTAGTACTATGTTTAGTAGTTGGATTTGCAAGTGTAACAGATGATGTGGCCTCTTTAAATGTAGGTTTAAATGGATATATCTTGGGAAAAAAATTGACTACTGATCAGCTATCAATCTCAAAGAAAAATACGATTAAAAAGGCAGTAGAAGGAACATACAAGTTTAGTGATGGTGAACTTTTTATAATTGCTAGTAAAACAGATGATAGGGTACTAGTTATATATAAAGATTTTAATAAAATTGACAATAAAAAAGCAAAAGCAATACTTGGTAACAGTATCTTAAATTTTGGCGAACCAACTGCAATAGCTCATGATAAATTAGTATACTGGAGTTACGATAAAAATGGTAAAAAAATTAGTGAAGATGAGTTAAAAATATTTAAAGATAAGATTAGAAATAAAGATGTTACTCTTGCAGAAACTCTAAAAAAAGAGTACAGAGAAGTAAAATATGAGCCTTATGTAACAATAAAATTTAGTTGTTCAAAAGAGATAATGAATAGAGATGTAGTGTACACTGATGCCGATGCTTATTTGTTATACTCTTCTAATAAATTAATAGAAGATATGCAGAAAAAAATGACTAAAAAATAATGAAATTTTTCATACTTTTTATCTCTATGGCTTCATTTTTATTTGCAATAGATATACAAACTTTAAAAGATAGAGCAGAAAACAAAGATAAAGAGTTTTTTTTACAGTTAATTTCTAATACAGAAGTATATGAGGACATGCAAAAGATTCCTGCTAATCTAAAAGAAGGTGAGTGCTACATAACAGAAGACTATTATGGAGCAAGAGAGTTTTATATTATTGACAAAAATGATGACTCTAAAGAGTTTAACCACCCTTTTTTCCTAAGAATTTTGAGTGAACAAAGTGGTGGCTCATCTTTTTCAAATATGTTTTCTGTTGGTGGGGTAACAGAGTATAGTATTGAATCAACAGATGAGACTTTTAAACCCTATGTAAGTAATACAAAGTCAGTTAGAGTTGCTATTTTAAAAGTTTCTTCTAAAGTAAATAAAATTGAGAGTTTACTAAATGATTATTTATTAAATAACTCTATTATTCCAGCTTCTATTATAAATATTCAATTAATAAATGAAGAAAAAAATAAAAATTTATGGATATTTTACAGACCTTAGGGTAAAATATCTAAACTTCAATATAGGATGATTATTTGGTAGATGTAAATCTTTTTAAGAGTATGTCTTTTTTTAACTGTTTAGAAGAAAATGTCTTGGAACAGTTATCAAAAATTGCAACTTTAAAAGAGTATGTTAACTCTGATGTATTATTCTATGAAAAAGATACTCAAAATGAGATTTTTTATCTAGTTGAGGGTGCTATAAAGTTTTATAAAGTAGATAGATTTGATAATGAGATTTTTCTTTATAAGATTATCTCGAATTCTATTGTGTTTGATATAGCAAAGATGTGTGACGAGCATGTGATGAGTTGTTATGCAAATGCAGAGTTTTTGGAAGATAGTAAAGTTTTAGTTTTTAATAGTATTAAATTTAGAGAGTTAATACATGTAAATCAAGATTTTATGAAAGTTGTTTTGAAAGAGTCATTTAGGATGATTCAACAGTTGCAGTGCATCATAAGTCGTGATGTTGTGTTTGATGGAACTGCAAAAGTGGCTCATATGTTGGTCAATGATTTAAGAAACTTTAATACTCTGAAAAAACACGAAACAGCATATATGCTCCACATTCAACCAGAAACACTTTCAAGAATTTTAAAGAAGCTAACAAGAAATGGGATAATTGAAATAGAAAAGAACTGTGTAAAGATACTAAATCTCGATGAATTAAGAGAGATATACGAATAGGATTAGGGATGGGAATGTTAAAACCAAGAGGAATAAATAAAAAGTTGCACTTTGCGGGAAGTACATTATCTTTTATAATTATATGTGTAATTACGTTAACAGTTATAATGAATGAAAGAAGTAAAAAAGATTCCCTTATCATAAATATCGCTGGTAAACAAAGAATGCTTACACAAAAGATGAGCAAAGAGATATTTTATATAAAGTACAAACAAAGTACTGATTTTAGAGAATTAAACAGTGCAATTGATCTGTTTGATAATAACTTACATGACCTTATTCATGGTAATAGCGCAAAAGGTATATATCTTCCACAAAATACTAAGATAAAATCAAAATTAGAAGAGGTAAATGCACTTTGGGTTCCTTTTAAAACTGAAGTAGAAAAAGTGAGAAAAGCTGTCTCCTCTGTGAAGAGTGATTTAGAGTCTTTAGTAGGAAGGACAACTTCACTATTAGCTGAGTCTGATAAAGTTGTTAAGGTGATGGTAAAGCATAGTATGAGTGGAGAGTTTATAGATCTTTCTGGTCGACAAAGAATGCTCTCTCAAAGAATGGGACTTTTTGTTGAGAGATACTTAAGAACTGATAACGAAGATGATTATCTCCAGTTTGTAAAGGCTAAAAACCTATACAATGAAACTATAAATATTTTTATAAATAATGGCGATGTTCAAGCTTTACCAGAAGTTAAAAAACGTGTAGAAAAGACTTATGAATATTGGAAAAAACATGAAAAATATGTTTTAAATATACTAAAAATAGAAAATAGTATCAATGACTCAATTTCATATATATATGAGAAAAACATTAAATTACTAAATACAATGGATGCCGCAGTTTGGCTGTATACTGAGTATAGTGAAGAAAAAGATAGTCTGTTTATAAAGTTTCAATACATCTCTCTTATAGTAGCGCTTATAATTATACTTTTTTCTTATATACTCTCACGTGAAATAGTTAATCATATAAACGATTTCGTAAACAGAACAAAAGCATTAGAGAGTGATGATATTAACAGTTTAAATCATAATCATATAAAAGTAGATGGTGAGAGCGAAGATGAGCTTATAGAGGCTTCAAACTACCTTTCTAAATTTGTAAAAAAAGTAAATGTTGCTATGAGCCATTCAGAAGATGCTATTAGGCAAGCAGAATCAGCGGTTCATGAACTTCAACATTTAGCAGACAACGTAGAAGATGCTTTGCAAGATTTACAAATAGATGAAAAAGAGAAAGATAGTTTTGACAAGAGAGTAAATGCTACTGAAGATATAGCAATAGAATCTGCAGAAAATCTTATACATGTAAGAAAAATGCTAGAGAAACTCAAATCAAATCTAAACACAATGGTAGAAAATTCACACAAAATAGATTAATTCTATAAAAGAATCAATTTTTGACATAAGTCATAGCTATGTCACAAGTTGTATAGCTATAATCATCCTGTAACCTAAAGACTATCTATTAGAGATAGCTAAATCAGGAGGTATCTATATGTCGCTTTCAAGAAGAGACTTTCTTAAGACAACAGCAGCAGCAAGTGCAGCAGCAGCAGTGGGAATAACAGTTCCACAAGAAGCTAAGGCAGCAGCAGCTCAAGCTGAGTCAGGATGGAGATGGGACAAGGCCGCTTGTCGTTTTTGTGGTACTGGTTGTGGTATCATGCTTGCTACTAAAGGCGGAAAAATTGTCGCAGTAAAAGGTGATCCGGCAGCTCCGGTCAATCGTGGATTAAATTGTATTAAAGGTTATTTTAATGCAAAAATTATGTATGGTGCAGATCGTTTAAAACAGCCACTTCTTCGTATAGGAGATGATGGTAAGTTTGATAAAAACGGTAAGTTCCAACCTATTAGCTGGAAAAGAGCTTTTGATGAGATGGAAGTCAATATCAAAAAAGCCCTTAAAGCTAGTGGGCCAGAAGGTGTGGGTGTATTTGCTTCAGGACAGTATACTGTCATGGAAGGTTACGCTGCACAGAAGATGATGAAAGGTGGATTCCGTTCAAACGCAATCGATCCAAATGCTCGTCACTGTATGGCTAGTGCCGTTGTTGGTTTTTACCAAACATTCGGTATTGATGAGCCAAGTGGTTGTTATGATGATATTGAACTTACAGATACTATCATTACATGGGGCGCAAATATGGCTGAAATGCATCCAATTCTTTGGTCACGTGTTTCAGACAGAAAACTATCAAACCCAGATAAAGTAAAAGTAATTAATATCTCTACTTATAGACACAGATGTTCAGATCTTGCAGATATGGAGATAATTTTCTCTCCTAGTACAGACCTTGCTCTTTGGAATTATGTTGCAAGAGAGATTGTTTATAATTACCCAGAGTCAATTGACTGGGACTTTGTAAAAGAGCATATTGTTTTTGCATCACAACCAGTAAATATTGGTTATGGTCTGAGACGAGCTGGAGAAAAATCACTTTTACCAGTTCGTAAAGATGGTAGTGCTGGTAAGTACTCAGCCTTAGAAATGGAAACAATTAATCATGAGATGAGTAAAGTTGTATCTGAGAAAGAGGGTCCTGCATTAGAGCCATTTGGTTATAAAGCTGGAGATACTATGAAGATGAAACCAGCTGGTTTAAAACACTGGGAAATTTCATTTGAAGAGTATAAGAAATTCTTAGCACCTTATACATTAGATTATACTGCTAAGATAGTAAAAGGTGACCCTGAAGAGTCAATCGATAGTTTTAAAAAGAAACTTAAAGAATTGGCTAAATTATATGTAGAAAAAAATAGAAAAGTAGTATCTTTTTGGACTATGGGCATGAATCAACATACACGTGGAACTTGGGTAAACACTTTAGCATATAACGTTCACTTCTTGCTTGGCAAACAAGCTAAGCCAGGTTCTGGTGCATTTAGTTTAACAGGACAGCCAAGTGCATGTGGAACTGCAAGAGAAGTTGGAACATTCTGTCACAGATTACCAGCAGATATGATGGTAAAAAGCGGTAAACATAGAAAAATAGTTGAGACAAGTTGGAAAGTACCAGCTGGAACACTAAATCCAGTAGGTAACCAACACATTATGAAAATTCACAGAGATATCGAAGATGGTGTAGTTAAATTTGCTTGGGTGAATGTATGTAATCCATATCATGATACTGCAAGTGCAAATCACTGGATAAAAGCAGCTAGAACTATGGATAACTTTATAGTTTGTAGTGATGGTTATCCTGGAATTTCTGCAAAAGTAGCTGACCTTATTCTTCCTTCAGCAATGATTTATGAGAAGTGGGGAGCTTATGGTAATGCAGAGCGTCGTACACAGCACTGGAGACAACAAGTTCTTCCAGTAGGCGATGCGATGAGTGATACTTGGCAGTGGGTGGAGCTTTCAAAAAGATTTACTGTTAAAGATGTTTGGGGCGAGCAACCACTTCGTGGTAACAAAAAACTTCCAAACGTTATAGCAAAAGCAAAAGCAATGGGATACAACGAAGATACAACTATGTATGAAATTCTTTTTGCAAATGAGAGAGCTAAATCTTATCCAAAAGATATGAATGATCCAATCAATGCTGGTTATGACGATACAGAAGCTAATGGCGATAGCCGTGGTGTAATCGGTTCAGACGGTAAAGAGTGGAAAGGTTATGGCTTCCATATCCATAAGTATCTTTTTGAAGAGTATGCAGACTTCGGTCGTGGTCATGCTCATGACTTGGCAGATTTTGACACTTACCATAGAGTAAGAGGTTTGAAGTGGCCAGTTGTAGATGGTAAAGAGACTCAATGGA
>CAZHBU010000014.1:0-38394 GCA_964530865.1 uncultured Sulfurospirillum sp. | reverse complement strand
AATTTAGCAAAAAATATCTTTCTTCTATAGGTTCAGGTATAACCTTCAAACTCTTTGAAATTTTATTTTTTAAGTTTTTAGATCTTGTTTCATACTCGTTATCTATTTTTTCTAAACATGCTATAATTCTTTCCATAATACAACCCTGCTTTGTAATAATCTTATACTTAAAGAATAATATTTTATTATCATTTAAGTACTATCATAGTGCTATTATGTCATAATATAAATTAATCTATACTAAAGGTTCATAATGAATTCAACTACTGAAAAAGAAATTATTTTAAATCCAAAACATTATATAGTTAGTAAAACGGACACAAAAGGTAACATAACATATGCCAATGACTATTTTATTGAAATTTCTGGGTATTCTCATGAAGAATTAATAGGTAAACCACACAATATAATAAGGCACCCAGACATGCCACGTGTACTTTTTAAACTCATGTGGCAAAAAATTACGACTGGTCAAAACATCATGGCAATAGTGAAAAATCAAACAAAAGATGGTAATTACTATTGGGTAGTTACTGACTTTGAAGCTAAAAAAAATAAATTAACAAATGAAATTATTAGTTACACCGCATTTAGAAAAGCTGCTCCTAAAGATGCCATAAATAAAATAACTCCTATATATAAAAAACTGCTAGAACTTGAAAAGTTAGGGGATATGAAATCTAGTGAAGAGTACCTACTCTGGTATCTTGAAAAAGAAAATTTAAATTATGACCAATTTATCAATAAATTAGTAAACAATACTGGTATTTTTAAGCTATTCTTCACTGCCATGAAAAAATTATTTGGTTAACCTAATTATAAATTTTACATCTGTAGCTTTGTCATATATTATCTTTTTTAAAATGAGGGTTTAACTTCAACATAACTAAATCAGCTACTATATTTCCAATTAAAGTCAAAAATGCAGAAATTATAAGTATTCCCATAATTACAGGATAATCCCGACTTAAAGCACTTTGAAAAAATAAAAGTCCCATTCCATTGATAGCAAAAATAGACTCTAAAATCACACTTCCCCCAATAAGCCCAGGAAGAGAAAGACCTAAAATTGTTACGATTGGGGGAGATATATTTGGCAAGATAAAACGTCTAAAAAGTTTTTTTTCACTTATGCCACGTGAAATTGCAAAAAAGATATAATCACTCTTTAAAACACCCAAGGTTAAACTTCTTATATACATAGTTAAACTTCCAATACCACCAAAGACCATAACAAAGATAGGTAAAATTAAATGCCAAGTAAAATCTACATAATACGTAAATCCATCTTTTGCTTCTATAGAATGTAACCCAGAGATTGGAAACCAATCTAACTTTACACTAAAAAATATCACAAAAAGAAGTGCTAAATAAAATGAAGGCATTGCATAAGACAGAAGTGAAAACTGCTTTGCAAATTTATCGAATTTACTACCTTGCCTTAAAGCTGATTTTATCCCCAAGAACATAGAAATAGAAAAAACTAAAACCAGACTAATAACATTTAAAAGAAGGGTTATAGGAAGACGAGAGAGTATCTCATCTCTTACACTCTGTCCACTTGCAAATGAAATTCCAAAGTCTAAACGCACAACTGCTCCAAGCCAAGATATGAACTGTTCTGGCAAAGATTTATCTAAACCATAAACTTTTTTGAGCTGTTCTACTGATTCTGCTGTTATATTAGGGTTAAGCTCCCCACTAGCAAAAAAAGAGTTTGGAGCCAAATGAATAGCTCCAAAAGAGATGATGCAAATTATTAAAAGCATCAGCACTACATATAATATTTTTTGTAGTGCTAATCTAAGCATATTACTTTTTCAAGTCCCATATAAGAGTAGTTTTACCCTCTTCATCTTTTGTTGCAAGTGCCATTCCCATAGCATTGTAACCACTATCTACATAGTGAACTTCACCTGTCACAGCAGTTGAAAGGTCACTTAAAAGATACATTCCAGAGTTTCCTACTTCGTCTGTTGTTACATTTCTTCCAAGAGGAGAATTTGTTTCATTCCAGTTTAGTATCATTCTAAAATCACCAATTCCTGAAGCAGAAAGTGTTTTGATTGGTCCTGCACTAATCGCATTTACTCTGATATTTCTTTTACCACAATCAACGGCAAGGTAGCGAACACTTGATTCAAGTGCAGCTTTTGCAACACCCATAACATTGTAATGAGGTATAAACTTAGGTCCTCCAAGATAACTCAAAGTCAATACTGAACCACCATCATTCATAACAGGCATACATGCAGCAGTAAGTGAAATCAATGAGTAAACAGAAGTTCCAAGTGCAACATCAAAATCCGCTCTAGTGGTATCAATCAAACCACCTTTAAGTGCTTCACGTGGAGCAAAAGCAACTGAGTGAACAACAAAATCAATCTTTCCAAAATCTTTTTCTAGTGACTTTGTAAGCTCTGTTAAATGCTCTGGATTATTTACATCCAGCTCATAAACAGCCTCAGCACCAAACTCCTTAGCAATAGGACGAACACGTTTTTCTAATTGCTCATTTAAAAAAGTAAATGCAAGTTCTGCACCTTGTGCTCTACATGCTTTTGCTATTCCATATGCTATTGACTTGTTATTTGCTATGCCTACTATTAGACCTTTTTTGCCCTTCATTATCATGCTAAATTACCACCTTAGTTTAATTTTTGTGCAGCTTCTATCATCTTTATGAATGCTTCTGCTGTCCAGCTTGCAGTTCCTACTAGAACTCCATCACAATTTTCAATACTTAAAATATCGCCCACATTATCTACTTTTACACTGCCACCATAAAGAAGTGGTTTTTGTATGTTTTCTTTTAATCTTGCTAAAACTTCTTTTATATCATCGTTACTTGCAGTTAAACCAGTGCCTATAGCCCATACAGGCTCATACGCTATGACTAATCTATCATAATCCAAATCAATCCCATCAAACTGCTCCCAAACATAAGCCATAACAGCATCAATGCCAGCTTCTCTAACCTCTTTAGGCTCGCCAACACAATAAATTATCTCTACATTTTGCTCTTTTGCAAAGTTAAACTTTTTTGTTATAAGCTCGCTACTCTCTTTAAGAACATGACGACGCTCAGAGTGACCAATAAGAACACTATCTACTCCAAACTCACTTAGTTGTTCAAAACCAATTTCACCAGTAAATGAGCCTTTACATGTAGGATAAAAATTTTGCGCTCCTACTTTAATGCTCTTATCACAATCAAAGTTATCTAAAGAAGTTGCCGTTGGATATATACGAGCCTCTACATCTGAATTTGTACTCTTTACAAACTCATCTACTTGAGTTACGAACTCTTTTGTGCTTTTTCTTGTGTGGTTTGTTTTAAAGTTTGATGCTATTATCATTACTCTTCTCGCTTATTGTATAAAGGTTTTACACCAGGGAGTTCTTTGCCTTCTAAAAGCTCCAGACTTGCTCCACCACCAGTAGAGATAAAAGTCATCTCATCAGCATCACCGGCACGTGCCACAACATCAGCAGTATCTCCACCACCTACAACAGTTGTCGCATGAGCTTCACTAATTGCATGAGAAATTTTGTGACTTCCCTTTGCAAACTTTTCAAGCTCAAACACACCCATAGGTCCATTCCAAAGAATAGTTTGTGCATCATTAAGTGCTTCTCTAAACATCCTTGAAGTTGCTGGTCCAATGTCTAGTCCCATCCAACCTTTTGGAATCTCTTGAGTTGTTACAAACTTTACAGTAGAGTCTTGTGAACAAGTTTGTGCAGCAACTACATCTACAGGAAGGTAAAACTTAACGCCAAGCCTTTTAGCTTCATCTATAACCTTTAAAGCTTCATCAAGCAAGTCATCTTCAACCAAAGAGTTTCCAATGTCAAGTCCTTGAGCTTTTAAAAAGGTAAAAGCCATACCACCACCAATGATAAGCTTGTCAATTCTAGGAAGGAGATTTACTAGTGCTTTTAGTTTTCCACTAACTTTACTACCTCCAACAACTGCCACAAAAGGACGAGTTGGGGCTTTGAGTAAATTTTTAGAGAAATTTACCTCTTTTTGAAGTAAAAAGCCTGCTGCACTTGTAGTCTCATCAAAATATTTTGTTATAGCTTCAACAGAAGAGTGAGCACGGTGACAAACACCAAAAGCATCATTGATGTAAACATCTGCAAAAGATGCTAACTCTTTAGCTAAGCTTTCATCGTTTTTAGTTTCACCTTTTTCAAACCTAAGATTTTCTAAAAGTAAAACTTCACCATTCTCTAAAGATGCTACTTTCTCTTTTGCATCAACCCCAACAACATCACTAGCAAATTTTACTTCACAATTAAGTATTCGAGTTAGTCTTTTAAATATCGGATCAAGTGAATATCTCTCTTCAAATGCTCCTTTTGGACGACCAAGATGACTTGCAACAATAATAGAACAACCATTATCTAAACAATAACGTATGGTCTGAATTGCTGAGCGAATACGTCTATCGTCTGTTATATTCATAAACTCATCTAAAGGAACATTAAAATCACAACGGATAAATACTCTCTTACCTGCTACATCTATATCTCTAATAGAGCGAATCATATTTATTTCCTTATTTACTAACGTGAAGTGCCATATCTATAAGTCTTACTGAGTATCCCCACTCATTGTCATACCAAGCCATGATTTTCACCATGTTTCCTGCGATTACTTGCGTTAAATCTCCAGCTACGATTGAGCTTATAGGGCAACTTACAAAATCTGAAGAGACTCTAAACTGAGTATCGACTTCTAAAATTCCTCTTAACTCTCCATCTGCTTTTTCTGTTAAAAGTGCATTAACCTCTTCTATGGAAGTATCTTTTTTAACTAAAACATTCAAATCAACCATACTTACGTTTGGCGTTGGAACTCTTACACTTTGGCCATGCAGTCTGCCTTTTAATTGAGGAAGTACAAGTCCTATAGCTTTTGCAGCACCTGTTGTAGTTGGTATCATGTTAACTGCCGCTGCACGTGAGCGACGTAGATCTTTTGAGTGTTTAACATCTAATATGTTTTGATCATTTGTATACGCATGAATAGTTGTCATAAGACCTTTATCAATGCCAAAAGCATCATCAAGAACTTTTGCAACTGGTCCCAAACAGTTTGTAGTACAACTTGCATTTGATACTATCGCTTGACCTTCATACTTATGCTCATTTACACCCATAACAAACGTTGGAGTATCATCTTTTGCAGGAGCTGACATGATTACTCTTTTTACGCCTTGGTCTATAAAAACTTGAGCTTTTTCCATTGTTAAAAATGCACCTGTACACTCTAAAACTGCGTCAACACCATAATCAGAAAAATTTAACTCTTTTGGATCTCTTGTTGAAAACATCTTTACTTTCGAGTTTCCAATTTGCATATAGTTATCATCAAGAGTTTTAACCTCTCCTGAAAATGTTCCATGAACACTATCAAATTTCAAAAGCTGTTCTGTCATGTCTCTTGCAGCAGTGTCATTTACGCATACTAACTCAACATCATCCCTGCTATCAATTATTCTAGCAACACATCTTCCTATACGTCCAAAACCGTTAATTGCAACTTTTAAAGCCATAAAATCATCCTTGTGATATAATAGTGCAATTTTATCTAAATTGAGTTATAAAAAAGTTTAAGGGAAAGTGTTAATGAAAATAGCTATTTTTGGAGGCTCTTTTGATCCCCCACATCTAGGGCATGAAGCAGTAATAAATGAAGCTTTAAAATCTCTACATGTAGATAAACTTTTTGTTATTCCTACTTATCTAAATCCATTTAAAAAAGAATTTTTTGCACCTTCCACGCTTAGATTAAAATGGCTTGAAAAACTCTTTACATGTAAAGAAGTTGAAATATTAGATTTTGAAGTCAAACAAAAAAGAGCAGTCCCTACCATAGAAACTGTAGAATACTTACAAAATAGTTATAACTTAGAAAAAATATATTTAATTATAGGTGCTGATAACTTCGCTACAATAGAGAGTTGGCACCGTTACGATGAACTAAAACAGATGGTAGAATTTGTAGTTGCGTCAAGAGATGAAACTATTTTGCCAATGAAGTTGAAAAAATTGTCAATTAATGCTAAAATTAGCTCTTCAAAACTTCGTTCAAATATGAACATATCTTTTATACCACACAAAATAGCAGATGAAGTTATAGAATTTTACAAGGACAAAAATGGAAAATAGAATAAATAGTATCGTAAACATATTAGATTCAAAAAAAGCAGAAAACATACAGACTTTTGATATGCATGGAAAAGACTACTTTGTAGAGCAAGTTATAATCGCAACTACTTTAGGAGAAAGACATGGTTCTTCACTTTTAGTTGATCTAAAAAAAGGACTAGAAGGTGAAACTTTTGTACATATCGAAGACGAAAATGAATGGATAGTTATAGACTTAGGAGATATACTAATTCACCTTATGACTCCAGAGTATCGTTCAAGATACAACATTGAAGAGTTTCTCTCAGAGCGTAATGAAGAGATGAAAAAAATCAGACAAATAATGATTGATGGAGAGTAAAAACTCTCCTCTTCTAACTTTTTATAAACTTTAAAAATCACTTTTTTATTACTTTTCTAAAATATAAATATTAGTTCACTTATATAACATCCATAATACCTCTTTTACTATAACATTTAAACAAAAAAGGATTATAGATGCACTCAAAACTAACAAAAATTATACTTATTCTACTAATTGTTCTTTCATCATCTTACGCTCAAAACTTAAAAAGTGATGGTGTTGCTATCACATATCTTGATTTTAGCGAAGACAAGAAACAGACTATCATAACAAGAGTTCACGACGATGAATGCCTAAGTGTCGCAGTAAGCCCAAACAACATCTGGAGTGGAGATTTTGCAAGTACTAAAATACCAGCAAAATGTAAAAAAACTTTTGCAACAACTGTAGGAAAACTTTCTGCTATGAAAATAGATGATGATATTGAAACTTATGGGGAACTTGAAGTTATTGAGTTTATTAAGAAAGCACAAAATGATGAAAATATGGTTCTTATAGATGCCAGAATGCTTGACTGGTATCTTATAAGTACTATCCCTAGTTCAATAAATATCCCATTTAAAAGCTTTAATCCTAAAAAATCACCAGATGAATTTGAGGATGTTTTAGATGTCATTGGAGTTAGTGTAGAAAATGGAAAATATGATTTTACAAATGCAAAAACTTTAACACTATTTTGTAACGGAGCATGGTGTTTACAATCACCTATAGCTATAAAAAATCTTATTGAAATTGGCTACCCTAAAGAGAAACTTTTTTGGTATAGAGGTGGTATGTACAACTGGACACTTGCTGGACTCACAACAATAGTTCCATAGTAACTGGGAGAAATTCTCCTAGTTACTACATCTTTTCTTTTGCTTTTATACCTATGAGATTTAGTCCTGTTCTTAAACTAACTGCTACCATAGCAAATAATTTTAGAAACTTCTCTTCATCTTTTTCGCCTACAACTCTATTTTCATTATAGAACTTATGAAGACTTGCAGAGAGTGTTTTAAGATACTCTGTAACCTTTTGTAGTTGACGTGACTCAAATGCATCTTCTAGTACTTCAGGAAGAAGAAGTGCACTATAAAGAAGATTTGCTGCATCATCATTTAAATTTTCTAATTTAACATCTTTGATATCTTCAAGAGTTTTACCACTCTTGTTAAATATTTGGTTTATCCTAGCATGTGCGTAGTTTATATAAAAAATTGGATTTGAGCTATCTTCTTGTTTGAACATATCTACATCAAAATCCAAATGAGTATCACTCTTCTTACTCAAAAATACAAACCTAAGAGCATCTGAGCCTACATCACGTACTACATCACTCATCAGTATAAAATTACCGGCACGCTTACTCATCTTATACGGCTCACCGCCTTTAAGTAGTGCAACCATTTGAGCTAAAATAACTTCTAGTTTCTTCTCATCATATCCAAGAAAATTGATAGCTGCTTTTACTCTTGATATATAGCCATGATGGTCAGCTCCCCAAATGTTTATGTAATGATCATACCCTCTTTGGTATTTGTTGTCATGATAGATAACATCACCAGCAAGATAAGTTGGGCGTCCATCTTCACGGATAACAACTCTATCTTTTTCATCACCCAAATCAGTTGAGCGAATCCAAGTTTTGCCACCTTCGATAAAGGTTTTATTAGAAGTTTTAAGTTTTTTAAAGCTATCGTCCCATTTATTGTACAAAGATTTTTCGCTTACAAACTGTTCAAACTCTATACCGACATCGGCTAAATTTGATTTTATAAGCTCTATCATTTTGTCTTTACCCCAAACTGATAGATTTTCTATATTTTCTTCATTTTCAAAAATGACAGCGCCAAGCTCTTTGCTAGCTTCATGAGCTAAATCTACAATGTACTCACCACGATAAAACTCTTCTGGCCACTGAACATCTACATGTAGAACATTTTCACGACCAGCAAGAAATATAGAAAGTCCTAACATTGCCATTTGGCTACCTGCATCATTTACATAGTATTCACTTGTAACTTTGTACCCTAAATGATTACCTATCCGACAGAGTGAATCTCCAAGAACAGCACCTCTTGCATGTCCTATGTGAAGAGGGCCTGTAGGGTTTGCACTAACGTATTCTAAAAGAATTGATTCTCTTTTATCAGACTTACCAAAATCACTCTCATTTGTTATAGCCCATGATGCATACTCGTTTAAAAACTCTTCGCTAAGTCTAAAGTTAATATACCCTTTTACAGAAGTAACCTCTTTAAATATAACACTATTTTCAAATTTTTGGCAAAGTTCATCTGCTATAACCATTGGAGATTTTCTAAACTCTTTTGCAAGGGAAAATGCTATCGGTGTTGCGTAGTGTCCAAAAGAGAGATCTTTTGGCTTTTCTAAGACGAACTCACGCTGTAGCTCGTCTTTTATAACTTGAATAACTCGTTTTTTCATAAAAACTAAGCTTCTTTAGTCTCTTCTACTTTTTTAGCAGATACAGTCTCTTCTGATTTTTCGATTTTTTCATCAACTGGTTTTTCAGCTACTACTTCATCTTCTTTCATTTCACTCCTAAAACTCTTAATACCTTTACCAATACCTTTTGCAAGATCTGGAATCTTTTTTGCTCCAAAAAGCAATACAACGATTGCTAATATTATCAGTAGTTCTGGCATACTAGGAACGCCCATACTATCTCCTTATGTTTTTTCTTTAAAATTTAATTCGGATATTATACCATTATTTTCTTAATTTACCCACGAACTTATGAACTCTTCTGGATCTATAGAGTGAACTCTACAACGTGAAGAGATAGCAATAGCAGTAAGCTTTTCTAATGTCTTTTCAAAATCATCGTTAATCAAAACGTAGTCATACTCTCTAACTCTTGTCATTTCAGAGACTGCATTATTTATACGTTTTTCTATCACCTCTTGAGAATCTGTTCCTCTGTTTGTTAATCTTGCTTTTAACTCTTCTTGATTTGGCGTTGTTAAAAAAACAGAAGTTATAGCATCTCCAAACTTCTCACGAGCTATCTTATGTCCTTGAACATCTATATCAAACACAACAAGTTTCCCATCATGAAGTGCCTTTAAAATAGCTTTCAAAGATGTACCGTAATAGTTATCATGCACCTTTGCCCACTCTAAAAAAAGCCCCTCTTCTATCTCTTTTTCAAATTCATCTTTTGAGATATAGTAGTAATCTACTCCCTCAATTTCTCCTTCTCTTTTATCTCTTGTTGTTGTAGAGATAGAAAAGTAAATATCATCAACTTTTTTAAACATTTCCGACATCAATGAGCTTTTTCCAGAGCCACTTGGTCCTGATATAATCAACATTCCACCGCGCAACTAATTGTCCTCTTCAAAGCTTATAGAAATATTGACTTTCATGCCTTTTAGAGCATCTCTTATGGAGCTTTTAGATAAAACTTCTTTCACACTCAAACTTACCTTTGCTTGAATTTCTTCTTCTATACTTGGTTTTTTATCAACTACAATATCTTCCTCTACTACGTTTTTATCACAATTAACTTCTTCGATGCCAAGAGCTTTTAAAAGATCTCCCTCTTTTAGTTCTTCTATTGAAGAAACTATACTATTCATAGTTTCACTCTCTTCCAAAAGTGTGTCTAAAGTCGTTTCTAAATCTTCAACTGAAGCATCTTCTAAACCTTCTAAATCTTCATCCAACTCTTCTATCTCTTCTTCGTCAATTTCAGCATCTTCATGAAGTTTTAAATCATCTTCAATTTTTATTGATTCCATCTGTGCTTCAAGTTCACTTACATCTAAATCATCTTCTACAAGACTTTCCTGTTCTGTTTCGTCTAGCATTTTTTTATCTTCTTCATCTATCTTTTCTGCAAGCTCTTCTTTCTCTTGTGTCTCTACTATGTCTTCATCAGCTTCTATCTCTTCTTCAAAATCTAAATTGTCTTCATCTTTATTTATTTTTTCATCAAGTTCAAGTTCATTACTAGTCTCTTCTTCTTTAACAACCGTTTTTTCATTAAATTCTTGCTCTATCTCTTCTTCAAATTCAAGTTCATCATTACTCTCATCTTCTTTTACTTCTTCATTAGTACCATCTTCTTCAAAACCTTCTAAAGAGAAATCTATACCTTTTTTTTCTTCATCAGTTTCTTCCGTATCTATATCTTTTAGTACTTCACTAAAATCTTCGTTAGAACTACTGTTGTCTTCTGGCTCATTTAATTCTAAATCTTCTTCAAGCAATTGTTTAACTTCATCTATGTCTTCACTATCTAAAACAGAATCTAACTCAGTTTCTTCATTACTATCTTTTTCGTTAGTGTTATTCTCTTTTTCATTTTTATTTAATATCTCTCCATCAAATTCAAGCTCATCATTACTCTCTTCTTTATTGGATTCTAAATCTTCATCTTTTTCACCATCTTCAAAGTTCATATCAATATCATCATCTTTAATAGTTTCCTCTTCTTCGATATCCAAATCAGGCACAGGCTCTTCATTATCTTCAATATCAGGCTCATCTAAACTCTCTAGCTCAATACCATCTAAATCCAAATCTATAGCAGTATCTTCATCTTCTAAATTAATATCCTCAGAATCAGATAAATCCTCGTCAATAGATGTTTCTATGTTATCATCAACTTCTGGTACTTCATCACTATTTTCAGCCTCTATTTTTGAAACTAAATCTATAAAATCTGTTGGGAGAAATGGTTTTTCTAAAATAGAGTTCATATTTTCAGGCTTATCTTCTCCTCTTGGAGTGATGTAGACAAAATGTTGTGAAAGTCCAGACTCTTTTTGATCATCTATTAAAATCTCATCATATTGTTCATTGTCAACAAAAACAATATCATAACTCTCTAGTGGTAGCTCGTCAAAAGAACCTGTTTCGTCAATCTCAAACCCCATTTTTTCCACACTAAGTGTGATAAGTCTTGATACAGCTGGATTTTGATTTACAAGAAGAAAATGCATAATTACGACTCCTAAAAATTAGAATAATTACATCATTTTAGTACAAAATAGATTAGGGCTATATAAATAAGATACTTAATTTGCTAATTGCATCTAACATCTCTCTTTTGAAAACCAACATTATGGAGCTTAGAACAGCTAACATAACCACAAAAGCAACCATAATTTTAATAGGAAAGCCTACAACAAGTAAGTTAAATGAAGGCATAGTTTTCATAAGCATTCCAAAAACTATATCTGCTAAAAGTGATAATCCAACCATAGGAAAAGAGAGAATGAAACCAAAAACAAACATATTAGAGACTGCACTAAGTAGATAATCCCATATGTTATGTGTTGGATAAAAACCTCCCAATGGAATAATTTCTAGTGAATCAACTATAAAAAGTATCATCAAATGATGTCCATTAAAAGCTAAAAGAACAACTAAAGCAAGTATTGTAAATATCGTACTAATAACAGGTGAAGAAGTACCTGATTGAGGGTCCATAACACTAGCCATGGTAAAGCCCATAACAAAAGATATGCTCATACCAGCCATCTGAAGCATTGCAAAAACTATGATTAAAAAGAGCCCAGCAATGAGTCCAAGCAGAATCTCACTTACAAGTGCCAAGAATATGCCAGCAACACTAAATTCTATATCAGGAAGCACAGCAAGTGGAAAAAGAAATATGGTCATAAAAAAGACCATGGCAGTTTTTATTGACGTAGGTATTTTCATATGGGAAAAAAATGGGAAAAAAGCGAAAAGACCACTTAACCTTGTAAAAAGTAGTAGAAAAAGTATAACTTGATTTTGTCCGATAAACTCTATTAAAGATTGCATTTTATGGTAGTTTTATTTGCCAAATCATTATCATGGGTTACTAAAAGGAGAGCTGCACTGTTTTGTTTAATATACTCAAAAAGTATATCCATAACTTCACTTGCTGTTTTGCTATCAAGATTTCCTGTTGGCTCATCTGCAAATATAATTTTAGGTTTTTTAGAGAGTACGCGAGCAATAGAAACACGCTGTTGTTGCCCTCCTGAGAGTTCACCAACTTTTTGTCTTAAAACATCTCTTATGCCAAGTTTCTCTATCAACTCATCATCGATTTTGGTATCATTCAGGAGTGTTGCAAGCTCTATGTTTTCAAACGCATCAAAACCTTTAAAAAGATAGTGGGATTGAAATATAATTCCAACATCTTCACGTCTAAGTTTTAAAATATCTCTATTTTTTTGCTTATATAAATCTTTACCAAAAAGCTTTACTTCACCAAAATCTGGTTTTAAAAGTGTTGCACAAATGTGTAAAAGTGTAGATTTACCACTACCACTAACACCGACTATAGAGATAGACTCTTTGGAATTCAAAGTAAGATTTATATCAGAAAAAAGGTTGTATTCAAAGGAGTGTGAAAGATTTTGTACTTCTAAAAGAGGTATCATTTTTACCTTTCGTGTAGAGTTATGTAGGAGAGTTTGACTCTCCTACATGTAAGGGTTTATTAACCTAGTTGACCAGCAACTTCAGCAGCAAAATCTTCGACTTTTTTCTCGATTCCTTCGCCTACTTCAATCCTAACAAATTCAACTATCTCAGCAGTTCCACCAGCTTTTTTGCCTTCAGCTTCAACAGCCTGCGCAACCGTAAGTTTGTCATCCATAACATACTGTTGGTTTAGTAAACACTGCTCTTGATCAAGCGTAGTGTTATCTAAAATATATCTAGCAACTTTACCTGGAACAATTCTGTCAAGAATCTTTTCAGGTTTTCCTTCTGCTAAAAGTTCTTCTTTGATTTTTGCTTCAACATTAGCCATAACCTCATCAGTAAGTTGTAGACGAGAAACATAATCAGGTACATTTTTCAAAGGCTTCTTAAGTCTTGAAAGCTCTTCGTTATCTTTTTTGATAACTTCAATTCTACCTTTTGTTTCACTCTCAACATACTCCATATCAAAATCAGTATATGAAAGAATTGATGGCTTCATAGCACTTGCATGCATAGCGATATTTTTCAAAAATGGCACTAAAGCTTGAGCAGTTTTATCACTATCACATTTTGCTTTTACTATAACAGCTATACGATTGTTTGAGTGAATGTAACCATTAATTGCTTCATTCTCTCCAGCTTCAATTACAGAAAATCTTCTAAGTTCGATTTTTTCACCAATCTTAGTAACAGCTCCTGTAAAGTACTCGCCAAATTCACCACTTATCACAGAAGCTACATCACTTGGATTGTTATCAAATACAGTCTGAGTAGTCTTAGCTACAAGCTCTTGAAAAGCTTCATTTTTAGCAACAAAATCAGTTTCAGAGTTTATCTCTATAACTGCACCTTTGTTTCCAACAAGTTTAAATCCAGCTAAACCTTCAGCTGCAATTCTATCAGCTTTCTTTTCAGCTTTTCCAAGACCTTTCTCTTTTAAAACTTCTGTCGCTTTTTCGATGTCACCATCAGTTTCAACTAAAGCTTTTTTACAGTCCATCATACCAGCACCAGTTGCTGCTCTCAACTCTTTTACTTGTTTTGCAGTTACTTCAGCCATGATTATGCTTCCTTCGCAGGTGCTTCTTTTTCGCCTTCAACTACTGCTTCTTCAACGATTTCAGCTTTTTCTTCTTCACTTACTTCAGCAGGCACTTCTACTTCAGGCTCTGCTTCGTCTTGTGCTTTAATCTCTTTTCCTTCGTTGATAGCTTCTCTCATCTCTCTACAGAAAAGTTGAATTGAACGAATCGCATCATCATTTCCTGGGATTGGGAAATCAACTACATCAGGGTCACAGTTTGTATCTAGTGGAGCAACAACTGGAATTCCAAGTCTTCTTGCTTCTAGAACTGCAATGTTCTCTTTTACAGTATCAATTACAAAAATCATATCAGGTGCAGTTTTCATCTCTCTGATTCCACCAAGATAATCTAATAATTTTGATTTTTTTCTACGAAGCATAAGAGCTTCTTTTTTAGTTAGTAGTTCAATCTGTCCATCTTCTTCCATCTTTTCGATGATGTCAAGTTTTCTGATTGAAAGTTTGATTGTATTCCAGTTAGTAAGCATTCCGCCTAACCATCTGTGGTTAACATAAGGCATACCACAAGCGATAGCTGCATCTTTAACTGCGTTGCTTGCTTGTTTCTTAGTTCCTACGAAAAGTACTGTTTTACCTTCCGCTGCTGCGTCTCTTACTACGTTGTAAGTATGTCTAAAATATCTTAGAGTCTTTTGTAAATCTATAATATAGATATTCTTTCTCTCACCAAAAATGAATTTTTTCATTTTCGGATTCCATCTTCTTGTTTGGTGTCCAAAGTGTACACCACATTCTAGTAAATCCTTCATTGTTACCATGAAGTCTCCTTTAATTTGATTTAGGGTTTCCCCTGTTTTGGTTTAGCCTCCACACCCATCAACACGAAATCGTGCAACCTAAAAGGATTGGTGTGTGTGAGATTTAGGACGTGATTTTACCTAAAAATACTTTAAGATATGCTTTTATATAAATTTTATTTTTCTTTTAAATCAATTACGATAGAGTATCAAATGCGAATTTTGGAAGCGAGGTAGTTTTGTGAAAAATGGAGTGGAATTGTTTACTATAGCAATACTATTTGCTATAGCAATATCATTTTATCTTAAAATAGATATTTTATGCTATCTTTTTATATTAATTTTACTTTTAATCTCATTATTTACTATCTCTAAAAAAAGAAAACGATCATCAAATACATACCTTAATGCTTTTGAAAACAATGGTATCTATGCAAAAATAGACTCGACAAACAAAATTATCTATGCTAACAGACAATTTTGTCAAATAATGCACACAACAAAATTGAAATTACAAAATATAACTTTTGATAACTTCCTAAAAACAAATACAGATGAGATATTTGAAACATTGAAGTATAAGCAGACATGGGAAGGAACAAGGTATTTTACTACTTATGATGGCGAAAAAATACACTTAAACTGCTCTTTTATACCAATATTTAATAAAAAAGACAAACTTGATGAAATCCTCTTTTTAGCTACTGATATAACAGAACTCACACTAAGTAAAAACAATATAAAAAACAGTCTATATCAAGATAGCTTAACAAAGCTACCAAATCGATTAAAACTTTTTACAGATAACAAAATCATCAACGACACAGAAGTAACATATATTATATTCAATATTGATTCTTTTGACTCTATTAATAACTTCTATGGAAATCTTTTTGGAGATAAAATTCTTACTCTTGTAGCGAAATGGCTAGATAAAAATTTACTTACTAAAAAGACTCACCTATACAAGCTAGAAGCTGATTTATACACAACTGTTACATTTGAACCTATCGATGAAAATAAACTCTTAGATTATTTAACATTTATATCAAAAAAAATACAAGAAGAGAAGTTTTTCTGTGATGGAGCAGAAATAGATCTATCCATGACAATAGGGGCATCACAAGGTAAAACAAATCAACTTAAACTATCTCAAATAGCATATAAAGATGCGAAGATATCCAAAAAATCATTCTCAATATACGATAAAACAAGTAACAAAGAGGAGGAATATACAAAAAATATTCAGACTTCTAAAATCATAAAACATGCGATAGAAAATGATTTGGTTTTACCTTATTTTCAACCTATTATGAATATAGAAACAAAAGAAATACAAAAATACGAATCACTTATGAGAATCAAAGATGAATCAGGAAAAATTTTATCACCATACGAGTTTTTAGATATAGCAAAAAGTTCTAAAGCGTATCCAAAACTATCATGTTCTCTTATAGAAAAAAGTGTATCTGCTTTTACCATTTCCCCATGTGAATTTTCTGTGAACCTCTCACTTTTAGATATAACAAATAAAACTACAACTAAATTCATCTTAAACTTACTAGAAAAAAGTGGTATGGGACCATGGATGATATTTGAACTTTTAGAAAGCGAAGGAATTGAAAACTATAAAGAAGTAATGAGTTTTATAGAACAAGTAAAATCTTATGGCGCAAAAATAGCTATCGATGATTTTGGCTCTGGTTACTCAAACTTTGAAAGATTAGTAGAACTTCAAGTAGATTTTATCAAGATAGATGGTAGTCTTATCAAAAACATAAGCCAAAATGATGACATGAGAATCATTACAAAAACGATAGTAAACTTTGCTAAAGAGTTAGATATAAAAACCATAGCAGAGTATGTTCACTCTGAAGAAGTTCTAAATCAAGTAAAAATCCTAGGTGTTGACTTTGCACAAGGATACCATATAGGTAAACCAAGTGAACATATCTGAGATAGCAAAACACTCAATACAAGATGAGTTTAACTATACAAATAGTATAGATATAAAAAGCCTTACAGAAAAAAACGATTTATTAAAAGAAGATGGGGCATCATTTGTTACACTAACTCAAAATGGACAACTTAGAGGTTGTATAGGTTCACTAAGGGCTTGTCGTCCACTTATTGAAGATATCATTGCAAATGCAAAAAGTGCTGCATTTAGAGATCCAAGGTTTCCTAAACTTACCCGAGAAGAACTTCATGTCATTGATGTTGAAGTATCAGTTTTAACAAAACCAGAGCTTTTAGAGTATAGTGATGTTGAAGATCTAAAAATCAAAATAAGACCAAATATAGACGGGGTAATTTTAAAATTAAATTCAAATCAAGCAACCTTTTTACCTCAAGTTTGGAAAGATTTACCAGAATTTGAAAACTTCTTTGGTCATCTTTTTAGGAAAGCTGGTCTCCCAATGGATAGTTTTAAAAATAAACCTCAAATTTCAACTTACCAAGTACTGACCTATAAATAGACTTCTTGCAAAAAGTCTAATAGCTTATGTTAAGCTTAAGCTTATATAAGAAACTATATAATTAAACATGTTAAATTTTAATAATTATTCTATAAAAACAAAACTTATTTTTGTATTTATTGCTTTTAAAGTAACTTTATTACTTTTAATATTTAGTGTCGGGTTTATGAGTTTTACTGAAGTAAAAGAACTCTTAGAGGAGCATTCAAAACAAGTAGTTGAAAAAAGCAACTCTTCATTAGAAAATACTACAAATCTAGCTATTACAAATAGTATTAAAGCTCTAGATCAAAAATCACAAAATGCAATAGAATACAAAACTCATGCTATAGCTAACAAAGTAGCAGAGTTTTTAAAACAGAGAGATGAAGATATACTATTTCTGTCAAGTCAACAAATAAGCCAACAAATACTAGAAAAATTTTATAGTCAAAAAAATAGAAATATCTATATTCCAATGGAATATAGATATGATGAATCAACTCAACAATGGATTCCTAAAAAAATACAAACTATTTATACAGGTCATGAAACATCTGACTTAAAAGATAATTCTAGAGAGTTCCATAAAATAAATCCTAAAATGCTATCTAAAAAAATGATCCCTATTTATAAAGAAGTAGCTTACTATAACTTAGAAGGTAAAGAAATTTACAAAGTATCATCAATACAAAGTAAATTAAAAAATATATCCATAAAAACGAACACATATATTAATTCTGAAACATACTATGAGAAAGCTAAAAAACTTAAAAAAGGAGAAATCTATGTATCTAAGGTTATAGGTGCGTACGTGCCATCAAAAATCATTGGATCCTTTACAAGTACTAAAGCAAAAAAAGCAAATATAAAGTTTGATCCAAAAAAATATGCTTATGCAGGAAAAGAAAATCCTTTGGGTAGAAAATTTGAAGGTATTATTAGATTTGTAACTCCAGTTTATAGAAAAAATGAACTTAAAGGATATCTTTCTTTTGCATTGGATCACCATCATATTATGGATTTTACAGATTTTGTAGACCCTCTACATGCAGAGCCACTAGAGATTTCAGATGCTAGTGAGGGAAATTATGCTTTTATGTGGGATTCTGATTTTAAATCAATATCTCATCCTAGGGATTATTTTATAGTAGGATATGATCACAAAACAGGAGAAATGGTTCCTGGTTGGATTGATTCTAAAATGGCTTCACAATTCAAAAAAAGCAATATAGAAAATTTAAATTCATTTTTAAAACAAATGCCCACCTTTTTACATCAATCATTAACTAAAAAACCAAATATTACCCAAATAAAAACTGGTAAAATACCCTTAGATTGTCGTTATCTAAACTTTGCTCCGCAATGCCAAGGATGGAGGCAACTTACAAACGAAGGTGGATATGGTTCTTTTATTATTTTTTGGAGTAATGTATGGAAATTAACAACAGCAGCAACTATACCATACTACACAGGGCAGTACAAAAACTCAAAAAGAGGCTTTGGCTTTGTAACAATAGGGGCCAATGTTAAAGAATTTCACAAAGTAGCAATAAGAACTCAAAAAAATATTAATAAAATACTGCTTAATGAAGAAATAAATATTAAAAACCATATTTTCAAAATCACAGAAAATATATTTAATACCATAAAACGTCAGTTATTAATACTAATCATTCTAGCTATTAGTTTTATAATTTTTATGCTATATATAGCAATTTTTATATCAAACAATATATCAAAACGTATCAATTCAATCATAATTGGAACACAGAGAATAAAAGATAATGATTTTAACTATAAATTAAAAATAATAGAACATGACGAAATAGGTAAACTAAAAAGTTCTTTTAATGAAATGGCAGAGTCTATTAGTACTTTAACAGGTAACTTAAAACAGAAACTTTATACAGACGAGTTAACCAAACTAAAAAATCGAAACTCCTTATTAAGAGACTTAAAACATAATCATAACACAACAATATTTATACTAGATATAGATCAGTTTAAAAATATCAATGGCTACTATGGAATTGAGGCAGGTAACTTCATCTTAAAAAGATTTGCGATTTTACTTAAAGAGTTTTCAAAAAACAGAAATATTGAAGTTTATAGAATAGGATCTGATGAATACCTTCTACTAAAGGATAATAAAATATCTCAAAATATGAATGAATCACTCATAAAAGAGTTAAAAACAGTTATTCAAAATGAAAATTTCAAAAATGAAAATTTACACATAAATACAACTATTGATTTCACTTGTGGCATCTCATCTGGAAATGATAATCTCTTAGAAAAAGCAAACTTAGCACTCAATGAAGCGAAGAGAAAAAAAGTATCTTATATGACATATAGTAGCACAAATCCTAAAATGAATAAATTAAAAGAAAATATTCTTTGGAAAGAAAAAATCATATATGCAATAGCTCATGATAATGTAGTTCCATTTTTCCAAGAAATTGTTGATGTAAAAGATAATAAAAACAAAAAATATGAAGCACTCATAAGAATCATAGATGAAACAAATATTATATCTCCTTATCTATTTTTAGATACTGCAAAAGAGACCAAATTGTATCCAGAACTGACAAAAATAATGATTGAAAAAACATTTAAAATATTTTCTAAAAACGATATGAAGCTATCTATAAACCTATCAGTAAATGACATAACTAATGCTAGTACCACTGAGTTCATTCATAAAAAGATAAAAGAGTACAAAATGAAAGATAAAGTTATATTTGAACTTTTAGAATCGGAAGAAATAGGCAATTTTAATGAAGTTATGCCATTTATTAAAGAAATGAGAGAACTTGGAGTTAAATTTGCTATTGATGATTTTGGCTCAGGATACTCAAACTTTTCTTATCTTTTACAAATCCAACCTGATTATATCAAAATCGATGGTTCTATTATAAAAAACTTAACTGCAAACTCCAATGAATACCATATAATCAGTGCAATTGTATTGTTTGCCAAGTCGCTAGGTATAAAAATAGTGGCAGAACATGTTAGCTCACAAGAAATTATAGAAGTACTTAAAAACTTTGATATTGACTACATGCAAGGCTTTCATTTCTCTGAGCCAAGCCCAAGATTAAACTAGACTAAAACTAAAAACAGATATAATCCGCCTCTTCAAAAAGGATTGTAAAATAATGTTTAATTTAAAAAACTACTCTACATCAAACATAAAAAATGATGTTCTCTCTGGAAGTGTTGTTGCTATTGCACTCGTTCCTGAGGCTATCGCATTCTCCATCATAGCAGGGCTTAGTCCGCTTGTTGGACTGCATACTGCATTTATACTTGGTCTTATAACTGCTCTTATAGGTGGACGCCCTGGCATGATTAGTGGAGCAACTGGAGCGATTGCTGTCGTTTTAGTTGCTCTTGTACTTGACCATGGATATGAGTATATGCTCGTTGCCACTGTTTTAGCTGGCCTTATTCAGATATCTGTTGGTATATTAAAGCTAGGTAAATTCATCCGTCTTGTTCCTCAGCCTGCAATGTATGGTTTTGTAAATGGCTTAGCTATAGTTATTGCTATGGCACAGTTTCCACTCTTTGCTGGTGAAAACTGGATCATGTATGCTCTTGTAGCATTTACAATGGCTACCATGCACTATGCACCTCGAACAACTAAAGCACTTCCTGCTTCTCTCATCTCTATCGTACTTGTTTCAGCTATAACTATCTTTTTAGATTTGGATACTAAAAGAGTTGGGGATTTAGCAGACATTAGTGGCTCTTTACCCTCTCTTTATATGCCAAATGTTCCATTTAATCTTGAAACTTTAAAAATTATACTTCCATACTCTATTATCATTGCTTTAGTTGGTCTAATTGAGTCACTTTTAACACTCTCTGTTTTAGACGAGATGAGTGGAAATCGTGGTAGTGGAAACAAAGAGTGCGTTGCTCAAGGAATTGGAAACGTAACATGTGGTTCTTTTGGGGCTATGGCTGGATGTGCCATGATAGGACAATCAATCATTAACTTTACTTCGGGTGGACTTGGTCGCCTTTCAAGTGTCGTTGGAGCAGTTTTACTTATACTTTTTGTTGTAAGTTTTTCTGATTTTATTTCAATGCTTCCTGTTGCTGCACTTGTTGGAATTATGTTTATGGTAAGTATCTCTACTTTTGAGTGGGCTAGTATCAAACACCTAAAATTCATGCCAAAAAGTGATGCTTTTGTGATGCTAACAGTTACTATTATAACTGTTTATGTTGATTTAGCCGTTGCAGTTATAACTGGTGTTATTATATCTGCTTTAGTTTTTGCATGGAAACACGCAAAAATTTATGCTCATGTACATGTAGAAAAAGATGGTACCAAAGTATACGAACTTGATGGTCCTCTCTTTTTTGGCTCAATCACCTCTTTTAACGAGATATTTGATATTCAAAATGATGGAGAAAAAGTTGTTATAGACTTTAAAGATGCTCGTGTTATGGACAGTTCTGGAACTGAAGCAATAGATGCAATTACTAAAAAATATAAAAACAGTGGTAAAATTCTAAAGCTTCGTCATTTAAGTGAAGACTGTATAAAAGCTCTTAGAGTTGCTGGTCCTTATTGTACTTATGAGCAAGATAATCCAAACTATATGGTTGCAAGAGATTTTTAAACAAATATTTTTAATTAAGATAATGTTTATCCTATTAAGCTATAATTCATAAATAAATTAATTCAAGGATATAAAACATGGCAACAACACACCTAAAAGGTAATGTAGTAAATTTAGCAGGAAACGAAGTAAATGTTGGAGATTTAGCTCCAATCGTAACAGTGGTAGCAAAAGATTTAAGTGAGATTCAAGTTGGTGGTGAGCAAGGCAAGGCACAAGTTATTGTTGTTGTTCCTTCACTAGATACTCCTGTATGTGCATCTGAGACAAGAAGATTTAACACAGAAGCTGCAAAAGTTGAAAATGCAAGTGTAACTGTTGTATCTATGGATTTACCATTTGCAATGGGTAGATTTTGTACAACTGAGGGAATCGAAAACCTAGAAGTTGGTAGTGACTTTAGAAACAAAGATTTCGCAAACGCTTATGGTGTTCTTATCGCTGATGGTCCTTTGGCTGGTGTTACTGCAAGAGCAATCTTCGTAATCGATGCAAGCGGAAAAGTAGCATACAAAGATATCTGTAATGAAATCACTGAAGAGCCTAACTATGATGGTGCATTAGCAGCTATTACTGAAGCTACAACTACTAGTTGTTGTGGAACTTGTCAATAATTTTCAGTAGGTAGTTACCTAACATTTGATAGCAATCAAGACAAATTAAATAAAAATATACTAGAATTCGGATAAAATTTATCTGAATTCTAGGACTTACATGTACACAAAATTTTCAAGCCAACCTCATCAACCTTTCTTTACTGCAGGTATACTTTTTTTCATAACATTTTTACTCATACTCTCTTTTAATTACTCAGGTGTTATCTCACTAGATACTAATATTTCTGGATTCCATTCATACCCTTTAATTAACATTGTTTTTATACAGTTTTTCTTGGGATTTTTATTTGTCGTATTCCCTCGTTTCTTAACTCAAGCAATCGTTCCAATCAAAGTCTATATGAATAGGTTTTTTCTTTTTACCATAGGTGGGCTTACCTACATAGCATCTCTATTTTTAGGAAGCGGTTTAAATAAAATAGCTATTGTTATTCTTATAATTGCAAGTTTTGCAAGTTTTAAAACACTACTAGATATATACAAAAAAAGTGTAGTTTCCAACAAGCATGACACAACTTGGATTTTAGTTGCATTTGGATTTGGGCTATCTTCAAATATACTATTTTTAATCTCAACTTTTGGATTCCCTATGCTTGAAACTTTTAGCATACATGTAGGATTTTATCTGTTTTTATTTGCTCTTATTTTTACGATCACTCAAAGAATGGTTCCTTTTTTCTCCAGCGTAAAAGTGCAAGGCTACACAATCAACAAATCAAAATACGTTTTAGAAGTGGCTTTCTCGCTACTAGGACTCAAAGTAATTGCACTAAGCTTAGAAAACCACATATTTTCATTTATTATTGACTTCTTACTCTTTAGCTTTTTTACCTATGAGCTTTTAAAATGGAAGCTGCCAGTATTTAAAGTAACGGCAATCATGTGGGTTCTTTACCTCTCTCTATTTTGGTTGCCTATTGGCTTTTTCATCTCACTTTTAGAGTCAACTTCAAATCTATTTGACTTTGGGGTTTCTTTTGAAAAATCGGCTTTGCATACTTTAGCAATTGGCTATTTTACCACTATACTCATAGGTTTTGGAACACGCGTAGTTTTAGGTCACTCTGGACGTACTCCAACGGCAGACAAACTAACAGTTATCATGTTTTGGACTATACAAGCCATAGTTATAGTACGCATCTTTGCAGGAGTAAGTTTAAATGGTAATTTTGATTATGTTTTTTGGATTGTGACTAGTGCGGGACTATTAACACTTGGGCTTATAATCTGGTCTTTAAAATACTTAGGAATTTTAATAAGAGGAGCTTAATTGGGCTACTTCTACACTTTTATCACAAGCTCGATAAAATTTTATTAGTCCATCTATCTTGCCCTTACTAAACTCTTGTTTGAACGTAAGTCCAAAAAGCTCTTTTGCAAGATATTCATTGCTTAAAGCAGTTACACCATAAGCCTTTGCTTTTTGCATTATTTTTATATCTCTTTCACTAAACTGACCCTTTAGTTTAATACTATACATAAACAACTCCACAAAATCTCTCTTTTGTGCCATCTCTTCTATATGAAAAGTAGTTATCATCACAACAAGTACATGTAGGTACAACTTCCATGTTTTTAACTCCTTTTGTATTTAGTGCTATCAAATCAAGATATATTTTACCATCTTTTTCTGACGTAAACTCTTCAAACCCTTCAATAACTTCTACACCAACTTCATAACAGCATTTTTTGATTGATGGTCCAAGAGTTACTCGTATATCTTTCTCTTCACAGCCAAACTCATCTACCATCTTTTGTATAGTTTTTTTAACTATTCCCATATATGAACCAACTCGACCTGCATGAGCAACTCCAACTGCCCCTTTTTCTTTGTCTTCAAAAACAACAGGAATACAATCAGCTGCCCTAGCTCCTAAAGCTATATCTCTGTCCATAGTTATCATACTATCGGTTTTTAAAATGATTTCTGGTGAATTTTTATCAACTACTACTATATTTGCAGAGTGAATTTGGTTCATAAATATTAACTTTCTTTGTCCAACTCTTTTTTGAAGTTTCTTCTCATCAACTCCAGTAAATCTATCTGTAAAAAAGTGCATTAATAAAGAGCCATCATCTTATCTACACTATCCCAACTAACATCTTTTTTGCCCTTAAACATATGATAAACATATCTAGCAAACATATCAGTCTCAATATTTACTTTTCGCCCTACTTTATACTCACCAAATATAGTCTGCTCTAAAGTATGCGCTATAATTGTCAATCTAAAATCGTTATCTTTAACATCATTAAGAGTCAAACTCACTCCATCAATAGCAATACTTCCTTTTGGAATTATAAACTTTGTAAACTCTTTTGGTAAACTTATAACCATATCAGTTGCATTTTGGTTTTTTGTGATTGATTTTATAGTTCCCAAACAATCAACATGACCTTGGACTATATGTCCTTCAAGTCTATCACCTATTGTCATGGCTGGTTCTATATGAACCCTTGCTTTGAGATTTTCTACTGCCATTATGGCTCTTGTCTCGGCTGATAATTCTACCGTAAAAGTGCTATCAGTTAGTTTTACTACTGTTAAACACACCCCATTTATCGCTACGCTATCACCTATCTTTGGGCTATATTTTGCTTTTAGTGTTAAGTAACTGTTTGAGTAATCAACAACCTCTGCAAACTCTCTTATAAGTCCTGTAAACATTTTATACCTCTTTACATGTAAAAGTAATTATAGCATATTAATCTACCTTTTATTTTATTTGTTATAAGATATTAATATATCTGCTAAAGGAGTAATTATGTTTAAGAATCCTTCTATTTCAACTAAAGTGCACATTCCTCTAATTGTGTCTATAGTGCTCGGTTTTATTATAGTAGGTGTGACAGGCTTAAAAACACTGTCTTTAATGGAAAATAATGCTCTTCAAAAAGAAGAAAAACTATTTGAAGTCGCTCTTAACAACCAAATAAAATCAAAAGAGAATGTTTGGATTACAAATGCTCTTCAACTTGCTATGAACAATGACATACAGCAAGGATTGATTTTGGGAGATAAAAAAGCCCTTGTAAAAACTTTTGCGGGTATTGGAAAAATGTATAGTGACAATACTCCATTTAAAAAAGTAAATGTACATCTACTTACTCCTGATTTAAACTCATTTTTTAAATCATGGAAACCAAAAAGCTTTGGTGAAAGTTGGAGGCAGTATAAAACTTACCAAAAAGTAACAGATACCAAAAAACCACTTGTGGCATTTGAAGAAGATGAAAAAGGGCTTAGACTTAGAGCAGTAGTACCTATTATCAAAGATGGCTCACTCGTAGGTATACTAGACTTTAGTGGTGGTATAAATAATTTCGGTAGTGCGCTTAAAAAAAGTAATATTGATTTTCTATACTTTCTAGATAAAAACTACGTTTCTGTGGTAAAAAAAAATCTTTATCAAAAAAATGGGCATCTTCTATCTAGTGCTAAAAATATAGATAAAGAGTTTTTAACATATATAAAATCTTCATCATTTTCACTTACTGATTCAATTAAAAAACCATATCAAATAGATAATAAATACTTTACAAAAACACTTCTCATAAAAAATATGGATGGACAGATCGTAGGATATGCTCTATTTGGTTCTAAAAGCGAGAGGGTATTAAACTCTATGAATGAAGCAAAAATAGGCATGATTCAACAAATCATTATTATGGGTATTATTGACTTATTCATTTTAATTGCTCTTTTAGTTATATTAAAAATTGTAGTTAATACTCCAATAAATGAGTTAAAAACAAAAGCAAAAGAATTATCTAGCGGAGAAGGTGATTTGACTCATCAAATTAATATAAAAAGCAAAGATGAGATCGGAGAAACTTCTACAGAATTTAACCGCTTTATAGATAGAATAAGGAGGTTAGTTGTTATTGCAAAATCTTCAAGCAATGAAAATTCAATAGTTGCAAGCAAGCTTTCAAAAACAGCTTTTGAAGTAGGAGCACGCGCAGAAAATACCTCAAAAACAGTAAGCCAGACCAATAAAATGTCTCAAGCTATAAAAGTAGAATTAGAAAGTTCTCTTGAAGAAGCTAAAAAATCTAAGCAAGAGATAGAAGAAGCAAATCAAAAGCTAGAAAGTGCAAAAGTGCAAATTCTTCAAATGGCAAACCAGGTAGGACAAAGCGCAAATACAGAGATAGAAATGGCACATAAAATTACTCAACTTAGTAACGATACAGAACAAGTTAAAGATGTGCTAACAGTTATTTCAGATATTGCTGAACAGACAAACTTACTAGCTTTAAATGCCGCTATAGAAGCAGCACGAGCAGGTGAACATGGTCGTGGATTTGCTGTTGTTGCTGATGAAGTTAGAAAACTTGCAGAGAGAACACAAAAATCACTCTCTGAGATAAATGCTACTATAAATGTAGTAGTTCAAGCCATATCAGATACAAGCGAACAGATGAATATAAACTCCAATGAGATGGAAAGTCTTATAGAAATTGCCAATAAAGTTGAAGCAGACATTAATGATACATCGGTCATAATGAATAATGCAACTTTAGCAAGTGAAAAAACTGTACAAGACTACATAGAAACAGGAGCAAAAATAGACTCTATAGTAATACAAGTAAAACAGATATATAGCAACACTACAACCAATACAAAAAGCATAGAAGAGATAAGTAATAGTGCTGAACACTTAAACTCTCTAACAGAAGAGTTAAACAATGTTCTTGAAAAATTCAAGACTTGAAAACATATAAATCCGCACTCATAGCATGTATACTCGTTGTATTTTCATGTATAGGGTTGGCGCGGTTCTCATTTGGTATGGTTTTACCAAATATGCAGATAGATTTAGGTTTAAATACAACTCAAATTGGCTTTATAGGGAGTGCAAACTTTCTTGGCTATCTTTTAGGTCTTTTTTTAACAGGTAAGTTTTATGCTAAATTTGGACCATCTACTCTCATTAAACGTTCACTCTTAACACAGAGTTTTTGTATGTTAGTTATGGCTATGAGTAGCAACTACCTTGTAGCCTCTCTCTTTTTTGGGATAGCTGGTTTTTTTGGGGCTATGTCAAATATATCTGTTATGACTTACGTAACTCAAATAGTTCCCAAAGCTATAAAGGGCAAAGCAACTGGTGTTGTTGTCATGGGAATTGGTAGTAGCATTATCTTTAGTGGGATGATTGTTCCTCTTTTTGATAAGTTTTATGATGAATTTTCATGGAGAATTAGTTGGTTTAGTTTTGCTATCATCATCTTTTCTATAGCTTTTATCATCAAAAAAGGCCTCAATTTTCCTCTACATGTAACAGCTATAAAATCATCTTCCTCATACTCACTGAAAAATACTTTTAGTGATACTAAGTTTCTTCAAGTAGCTTTCATTTATCTTCTTTTTGGCGTCACTTATGTGGTCTATATGACCTTTTTTGTTTTAGCAGCAGAAGTAAAGTGGCAAGTAAGTACAGAAGTTTCTGGTATATTTTGGACTCTTCTTGGATTTGCTAGTCTTTTCTCTGGTCCTGTTTTTGGAGCAATTGCAGACAAAATTGGAAACTATAAAACCCTAAGCCTGATATTTTTTATACAAATTATAGCTCATGCTATACTCTCATTTAATTCACCCATCACTCTTGTATGGTTCTCTGCCCTTTTGTTTGGACTTTCAGCTTGGGGCGTTCCTACCATTATGGCAATTTTAAGTAGTGAACTTTTTGGCATGAGTCATACTGCTAAGATACTAAGCCTAGTTACTATCTTTTTTGCAATTGGACAAATAGTTGGTCCTGTTGGAGCAGGTTACATTATAGATACATTCAATGAGTTTTCATATGCCTTTCTAATCTCTACAGTATTGGCATTCATCGGATTTTTACTTTCTTTAACAGCATAAAAATAGTATAATAATGATATAATAGATTTAAGGAGTTTTATGAAATATGATGTTATAGTAGTAGGTGGTGGACACGCAGGAATTGAAGCAGCACTAGTAAGTGCAAGAAGTGATAAAAAAACCCTACTTATAACTATACTAGCAGAACAGATTGGTGCAACTAGTTGTAACCCAGCAGTTGGCGGACTTGCAAAAGGTCATCTTGTAAAAGAGTTAGACGCTCTTGGTGGACAGATGGGACTTGCAACTGATATAAACGGAATCCAGTATAGAATTTTAAATCAATCAAAAGGCCCAGCAGTAAGAGGAAGTCGTGCACAGATAGATATGGACAAATATAGAATCTATATGAGAAATCTTGTACTAAATAGCGACAATTTAGATGTTGCACAAGAGATAGCTGAAGAAATCATAACCAAAGATGGAGCAGTTACAGGCATTATTACACATCTAAAAAACCACTACCATGCAAAAAAAATTATACTTACAACAGGAACATTTTTAAAAGGACTTATTCATATTGGTGAGCAAAAACAAGAAGCTGGTCGGGTAGGAGAGTTCCCTGCTAACAAACTTTCAGACTCTATGCGTGACTTAGGGCTAGACATGGGAAGGCTAAAAACTGGAACGTGTGCAAGAATAGACGCAAAAAGTATAGACTTTACAAAGATGGAGATACAAGCAGGCGATGAAGATCCAATCCCATTTAGTTTTAGAACCCATAGAGAGACTTTTAAACCAAAACAGTTACCATGTTACATCACATATACAAACACAAACACTCACCAAATAATAGAAGATAACTTTCACAAAGCCCCACTTTTTACAGGTCAAATTGAGGGAACGGGTCCAAGATACTGTCCTAGTATAGAAGATAAAATAAATAGATTTAGAGACAAAGATAGACACCATCTTTTTGTAGAGCCACAAACACTTGAAGCAACAGAGTACTATGTAAATGGCCTTACAACTTCACTTCCTCCAGAAGCTCAACTTGATATGCTTCACTCTATTGTGGGATTTGAAAATGCTAAAATAGTAAGATATGGATATGCGATAGAGTATGACTATGTAAACCCAACTGATTTGACTCATACACTTGAGACTAAAAAAGTGAGTGGCTTGTACTGTGCAGGGCAAATAAATGGAACAACGGGCTATGAAGAAGCAGCGGCACAAGGTCTTATGGCTGGAATCAATGCAGTTCTTAGCATAAACGATGAAGAACCTTTTATACTTAGACGAGATGAAGCTTACATAGGTGTACTTATAGATGATTTGGTTACAAAGGGTACCAAAGAGCCATATCGTATGTTTACAAGTCGTGCAGAGTACCGCCTACTTTTAAGAGAAGACAATGCCGATTTAAGGCTAACCCCTTATGGCTATAAACTTGGCCTTATTGATGAAAAAACTCATAAAAAAGTAGTACAGAAACAAGCTGAATTAAAACAAGGGTTAGAGTATCTTGAAGGTACTTTTTTAACTCCTTCAAAAGAGAATATTGCGTATCTTAAAGAGATTGGTGAAGACAAAATAGTAGATAAAATGTCTCTTCAAAAAATAGTAGCAAGAAAAAGTTTTACTATAGAAAAACTTGAAAAATTATCTGAAATGATTGATAACTTTCTTCCTGAATCAAAAGAACAAATTTTAGTAGAAGCAAAATACAAAAACTACATTGTGAAGCAAAAAGATCAAATAGACAAGATGAAAAAGATGCTTAACGTCAGGATTCCATCAATGATGGACTTTAATAGCATCTCTGGATTAAGCAATGAAGTAGTAGAAAAACTACAAAAGTTTACTCCAGCTACGCTTTTTGCAGCAAGTGAAATATCCGGTATGACACCAGCTGCAATAGATATATTGCACATTTATATTAAAATGAACCAAAAGGAAAACAGATGAAAAAATTTATTGTATTTATTACGTTAATATTAACCCAAATCAACCTACCTGCAGAAGATAAAATACTACATGTATATGGTTGCGGAATCACCAGAAACGCTTTTTCTGTAGAATTAACCAAAGCGTTCAGTGAAAAATACAACATAGAAACCACCATAAACAAGACAGGCACTGTTTTAGTAGTTTTAAAAGCACTAAATTCTGGAAAAGCAGATGTAGCAACTGGCTGTCGTATACCATTAAAAAACACCATTCCTGAAGAAGAAAAATCATGGGCAATTCAAGTAGCTTGGGGTGCTTTAGCATTTGTGGTAAATGAAAACAATCCAATTGGAAACATAAGTACAGACCAATTGAAACAGATACTTTTAGGTCAAATTGTTAACTGGAAAGAACTTGGAGGAGAAAATGCTCCAATAAATCTTTATCTAAGAAGAGGTAAAAATACTGGTGTAGGATTTTCTACAAGAGTGCTGGTTTTCAATGATAATAAAAAATCGCTTTCTCAAAAAGCCGCACGAATAAAAAACTCTACTCAAATAAGAAAGCTTATCAAAACCGATCCAAATTCTTTTGCTATTGATGATATAACGAGCATTAGAAACACAAAAGGAATAAAAGTAGTCAAAATTGATGGGTATGGTCCAACAAAACAAAATATTTTAGAAGCAAAATACAATTTTGGTAGACCTTTTTATCTTTACTCAAAAGGACGTCCAACAGGAATAGTAAGAAAATATATAAAATACGCATTAAGCCATGAAGGACAAACCCTTATTGCTGATATTGGTAATCTAAATCTTAATGAAGGTAAAAAGTCTAAAAAACTAAACTTCTTGCTAATGATGTTAAATCCTTAACAAAATAGCTAGTAAGAAGCGACACTTTTTAGGCACTTTATTCTGATAAGATAAAACACTTAAAGCAATAATGTAACATTGTTATGTTAAAATAGTGACATTAAAATTACTTTTGACCTAGGTCAAGCGTTTTCTTTAAATAATTGAGATAAAATAAGTAAAACTACACGAAAGGAATAAGAATGGCAGTTAAGCAAAGTAGAAGAGACTTTCTTGGCATGGCATTTGGTGGCGTTGCTGCTATTGGTGGTGTTATATCACTAGGAGCAATGAAAAAAACTTGGGATCCACTCCCAAGCGTTCAAGCCGCTGGATTTACCACAGTCGATCTCTCACCATTGGAAAATGGTGAACTAATGACAACACAATGGAGAGGCAAACCGATTTTTGTCTTGAAAAAAACAGAAGACATGAAAAAGAACGAGAGCAGAGACATAGTTATGGGCAATTCTAACTATACTGTTATAGTAGCTCTTTGTACTCATCTTGGTTGTATCCCAACTTGGACACCTTCATCTAAGCAATTTAAATGTGCTTGTCATGGTGGCGAATTTGATGCAAGCGGTGTGAACACTTTTGGTCCTCCTCCACGTCCTATGGATATACCTCCATTTAAGATAGATGGCATGAAGCTTGTTTTGGGTGAAGAAGGCCCAGAATACAAAAAACTTGTTGCAAAAGCGTAGGGGTAAAACATGGCAGAAATAACAAAAGCTAATGGCATTGGTGATTGGTTTGACCAACGTTTAGCTACAAAAAAATTAGCAAAAGTGATGATGACGGAGTATTGGATTCCAAAAGACATCAACTTTTTATGGGCAATGGGCGTTGTTTTGGTGGTTTTATTTAAAATCCTTATCATAACTGGAATTTTCTTACTAATGTACTACAAACCAGACGTAAACCTAGCATTCGATAGTGTAAACTATACAATTATGCAAGAAGTTGAGTATGGTTGGTTATGGAGACATATGCATGGTGTTGCTGCATCTATGATTTTCTTAGTTATCTATATACACATGTTTACAGGCATCTATTACGGCTCTTACAAAAAAGGTCGTGAAATGATTTGGTTAACGGGAATGGCTCTTTTTGGTATGTTCTCTGCTGAAGCATTTAGTGGATATATGTTACCTTGGGGACAGATGAGTTACTGGGCTGCTCAGGTTATTACTAACCTATTTGGTGGAATTCCTGTTATAGGTGATGCTCTTGTTGTTTGGATTCGTGGTGACTTTACAGTTGCTGATTCTACTTTGACAAGATTTTTTATGCTTCATGTATTTTTACTTCCTTTAGTAATCATCATGCTTATAGTAGTTCACTTCTACTCATTAAGAATACCTCATGTAAACAATCAAGAGGGTGAAGATATTGATTTTGATAAAGAATCTGAAACTTATTTAGCAGGCAATAAAAAGGATTCTAAAGTTGTACCTTTTTGGCCAGTCTTTTTATCTAAAGATTTCTTTGTAGTTGGAATTGCAATGATTATTTTCTTCTATCTTACTTTTTATCACTTTAACTTTGCAATGGACCCAATTAACTTTGAGCCAGCAAATTCAATGAAAACACCAGCTCATATCTATCCTGAGTGGTATTTTTTATGGAGTTATGAAGTTCTAAGAGGTTTCTTCTTTGATATTGCAGGAATTGCTGCAATGGACATAGGACTTGCTGCATTTGGTTTTGCAAATGTTGCTTTTATGCTTATTCCTTTCTTAGATCGTGATCCTAGCGTTAAGCCAGCTCATAAACGTCCTCTTTTCAAGATTTGGTTTTGGGTAATGCTAGTAGATATGATAGTTCTTACTGTATACGGAAAGCTTCCTCCATTAGGTGTTAATACTTACATTGGATTTGGTGCGGCAATCATGTTCTTAGTTCTATTTGCAGTTCTTCCATTCATAACGAAAAAAGATGCAGGGGGTGCAAAATGAGAGAATTAAAAATACTTGGTGTTGTTATATTTTTTACAGCATTGGTATACATAGGTGTTGAGCCTTTTGCTCATTCACAGATGCATCCTCATGTTGCTCCAGCTGATTTTGAATTTAAAGATTTAAAAGCAAATACTAAAACAGGTGATGCAACTAAAGGAAGCGAAAATTTTATGAATGCAGGCTGTATAGGTTGTCACGGATTGAAATCTCAAGGTATGCCGGCTCCTATGGACAATGCAACTGCATCAGCATCATTTGGTGTTGTTCCTCCAGATTTAAGTAGTGCAGGTCTTATATATGATAGCAACTTTTTAGCTGCTCTTATAAAGAATCCAACAAAGGCTCTTAAAGTAGAACATAAATTCAATGAGACAAAACTTCATCCAATGACACAATTCTACGGATTAGGTGGAGATATTGATCAAGAGATAGCTGATATTGTTGCTTATCTTAAATCAATTGCTCCAAAATCATTGAAAAATGATGAAGTATTTGCTGATGCTTGTCAAAGATGTCACTCAATTAAATATGCAAATCTATCTAGCAATAGTGATTCAGCGCCATTAGCAAAATATATGGGCAGTACTCCTCCTGATCTTTCTATGATGATTAGATCAAAAGGAGAAGAGTATCTTAAGACGTTTATAAACAATCCACAGAAGCAACTAAAAGGTACAGCAATGCCTAGAGTTGGTCTGACAAAAGATGCTCAAGAGCAAATTATATCTTTTATAGAAAACACAGGTGATAGAAAAAAAGAAGAGCGTGATTCACTTGGAGTAAAAGTTATAGGTTTTATGTTTATTTTCACTATTTTAGCTTATCTTTGGAAAGTTAAAATTTGGAGAGAAGTACATTAACAAATAGTGGCTCTCAAGGAGCCACTTTACATATGTAATGATTGTAATTATATAGTAGTGTTTTTAGGAGGATAATTTTATCCTCCTATTTTTTATTCGCTAAATGCTCCAATAGAACAAATTCTTTCATATCTTTGATTTAGTCTTTCTTCATCACTTAGCTTATCCATCTCATCAAGAGATTTCATAAAATAATCACCTAAAGCTTCAGCAGCAGCTACTTTATCTCTATGTGCACCCGTTATAGGCTCTTCAATAACATCATTAACTAAATCAAGCTCATGAAGGTCTTCTGCTGTAATACGCATAGCTTTTGTAGCACTCTCTTGCTTAGATGGATCATTCCAAAGAATAGCAGCACAACCCTCTGGAGAGATTACTGAAAATACAGAGTATCTCATCATGGCAACACGATCAGCTACGCCAATAGCTAATGCACCACCACTTCCACCTTCACCAATGACAATCGAAACACTTTTAGTATTAAGTTTGCTCATTTCATAAAGGTTTCTTGCTATCGCTTCACTCTGACCTCTCTCTTCAGCACCAATTCCAGGATATGCACCTGGAGTGTCTATAAGAAAAAGGATTGGTATACCAAATTTTTCTGCCATCTTAGCCATACGAAGTGCTTTTCTATATCCTTCAGGATTTGGCATACCAAAGTTTCTTTTTAGCTTATTCTTAGTTCCACGTCCTTTTTGCTCACCAATCACCATAACTTTACGCTCAGCGATATAACCTATATAACAGACTATTGCCAAGTCATCTCTAAAAGCACGGTCACCATGAAGCTCATAGCTATCTTTTAAAAGTAATCTTATATAGTCTATTGAATAAGGGCGATCTGGATGACGAGCAAGTTGAAGCTTCTGATAATCACTTAGATTTTTGTAAGTTTTAGATACCTCTTTTTCAAGTTGTTTTTCTAAAATCTCAACAGCATCAACATCTGCTTTTATCCTAGCACTTGCAATATCTTCATCAATCTGTCTTATACTATTTTCAAAATCTAAATAAGTTGCCACAAAATTACCTTAGTTTACTTTTTTAAATATAACTGAACCGTTAGTTCCACCAAAACCAAATGAGTTGCTCATAACACAATTTAGTTCTGCTTTTTTTGCAACATTTGGAATATAATCCAAAGTACAATCTTCATCATAATTCTCTTGGTTTATCGTTGGAGGTATGATGCTATCTCTCATTGCCATCAAACATACAACTGCTTCAATAGCACCTGCAGCACCTAAACAGTGTCCAATTTGTCCTTTTATAGAACTAACCGCTGGAGTATTTGAGCCAAAAGATTCTTTTATAGCTGCTGTTTCATTTTTATCGTTTGCTGGCGTACTTGTTCCGTGAGCATTAACATAGTCAACTTTTACATCACCAGCCATTTTAAGTGCTGCTCTCATAGCTCTAAGAGGGCCATCTAGTGTTGGAGTTGTTATATGATTTGCATCACCACTCTCCCCAAAACCTACTAGCTCTCCATAGATATGAGCACCACGTGCTACAGCATCTTCATAAACTTCAAGTATTAAAGATCCTGCACCCTCACCCATAACAAAACCATCTCTATCTCTATCAAATGGTCTTGAAGCTTTTTCAGGTTCATCATTTCTAGTTGAAAGTGCTTTCATAGCAGCAAAGCCACCAATACCAGCTTCACTTATAGCTGATTCTGCACCAACTACTAACATCTTATCTGCTCCACCTAAAACTATTGTTTTATAAGCTTCACAAATTGCATGAGTTCCAGCAGCACATGCTGTAACTGAAGACAAGTTAGGCCCTTTTATACCATGTTCAATTGATACAAAACCACCTAGCATATTGATTAGTGCTGAAGGTATAAAAAATGGAGATATTCTTCTTGGCCCTCTTGTATGGTTTATGATAGAGTGTTTTTCAATTGTTGGTAATCCACCAATCCCTGAAGCTGAACTGATACCAAATCGCTCAGCATCAAATGAATCAAATTTTGCATCTTCCATAGCTTCTTTTGCTGCTACAAGTCCGAGCTGTATAAATCTATCAGCTTTTTTAACCTCTTTTGGGTTCATTACTGTTTTTGGATCAAAATCTGTAATCTCGCCTGCTATTTTTACAGAGTGTTTTTCTGTATCAAACAAGGAAATGCTTTTAATGCCACACTGTCCATCTACTATAGCCTTAAAAGAACTCTCTTTGTCTAAGCCCAACGAATTTATCATACCAATTCCAGTAACTACTACTCTTTTCAAACTTGCTCCTTAGCTTTTTTATACATACTAAGTAAAATCCCCGAAAGGGGAAGTTTTACTTACTTGTGATCTTCAACGTATTTGATTGCATCACCAACAGTAGCTATCTTCTCAGCATCTGCATCAGGAATTTCAATATCAAATTTCTCTTCAAGTGCCATTACTAACTCAACAACGTCTAGTGAATCTGCACCTAAATCTTCAACAAACTTTGAATCTTCTTTAATCTCATCAGGATTAACATTTAGTTGCTCTACAACTACTTCTTTTACATCTTCTAATAGTGCCATTACAGCTCCTTCATTTAAAAATTTCTGTTATTTTAGCTAAATTATCTTTAAAATCTAGTTACATGTACATTCCGCCATTTACTTTTAACACTTCACCAGTTATATATGCTGAGCTATCACTAAGTAAAAATGCTACTGCTTCAGCTATATCTTTTGGATCTCCAAATCTTTTAAGTGGAATTCTTGCCGTGTAAGTATCTTTTATCTCATCACTTAGTTTATCTGTCATCTCAGTTGCGATAAACCCTGGAGTTACTGCATTAAATCTAATTCCTCTTGCACTTCCCTCGTGAGCAAAACTCTTTGTCATGGTGATGAGTCCACCTTTACTAGCAGAGTAATTCACCTGTCCAGCATTTCCAGTTTCTGCTACGATTGAAGCTATGTTTACAACACTTCCAAATCTCTTTTTGCTCATTGCTTTAAGCCCTTCTCTACAGCCAACAAAAGCAGAAGTCAAGTTAACATCAAGAACATTTGTAAAATCCTCTTTTTTCATACGAATTGCAAGTTTATCATTTGTAATTCCAGCATTATTTACAAGATAGCTAAGAGCTCCATCGCTTGAAATAATAGTTTTTACTCCCTCTATAAAAGCAGCTTCATCAACAACATCAAACCCAATAACAGCAGCTTCTCCACCATTTGCTTCTATCTCTGCTTTAATTGCATCAGCAGCTTCAGGACGAGAACGGTAATTTATCCATACTTTCAAACCATATCCTGCTAAAGTTATGGCTAATTGTTTTCCAATTCCACTTGCTGCACCAGTCACCAATACGTTTTTACCTGTAAATTTCATTATCTTCCTTATATTAAACTTTTATCCATCTCACTTGGAATTTTTAAATCCATGAGTTTTAAAATTGTTGGGGCTATGTTGTTTAACCCTCCATTTTTTACTTTTTCTATGTTCTTAGCATCTACAAAACAGTAAACATCGTAAGTTGTATGATTTGTAAGTCTATTGCCATCACTATCAACCATCTCTTCACAATTTCCATGGTCGCTAATTTGAATTATATTATAATTTTCTTTAGAGTTATATATACGACCAAGTTGTTCATCTACACTTTCCACTGCTTTTATGGCTGCTTTAAAATCTCCAGTATGCCCTACCATATCACCATTGGCAAAGTTTACTACTATGAAATCATACTCGCTCTTCATAGCTCTTAAAACCTCATTTCCTACCTCTTTGGCACTCATCTCAGGTTTCATGTCATAAGTTTGAACTTTTGGACTAGGAACTAACACTCTGCTTTCATTTGGATACGGCTCTTCTATGCCACCATTTAGAAAAAATGTAACATGAGCATATTTCTCAGTTTCTGCAGTATGTAGCTGAGAAAGTCCTGCATTTGAGATGACCTCTGCTAGAGTATTTTTTGGAGCTTCGCTATCAAACATAATTTCAAAACTATAAGAACTATCATATTTTGTCATTGTGATTACTTTTGCAGGAAGTGTATCTCGGCTAAACTCTTTAAAGTTTTCACTTCCTACTGCTCTACTTATCTCTCTTACTCTGTCATTTCTAAAGTTGGCAAAAAGAACTCCATCTTCTGCTTTGATTGGATTTCCAAAGCTTATCGGCTCACAAAATTCATCTGTTATATTTTGTGCATACATTTTTTCTATATATTCACTTGGTTTTTCTTTACATGTAGAAATTTTTCCAAAAAGTGCGTTATAGCCTCTCTCTACTCTATCCCATCTATTATCTCTATCCATCGTATAAAAACGTCCGCTAATTGAAGCTATATTTATCTTTTTTTCTTCTAAAATTTTTATGTACTCTATACCACTAGTTGGTGACACATCACGACCATCCATGATGGCATGAACATAAACTTTTTTGCCACTTTTTTGTGCTATTTCTACAAG
>CAZHBU010000013.1:16360-39602 GCA_964530865.1 uncultured Sulfurospirillum sp. | reverse complement strand
ATGAGTAAAAAGAAAAAATTACTAAAAAAGTTTTTAGAGATACCACCTAAAAAGAATCTGATTTTTACTGAGTTAGCGACTCTTTTGTATTCGTGTGGTTTTGAAAAGCTTGAGGGGTCTGGTTCTGCTGTTAAATTTTATCAGAAGAAAAAAGATGTTTTGATAAATCTTCACAAAACTTACCCTTCTGATGTTCTAAAAACATATTTAGTAAAACAGATACGGATAAAACTAAAGGAGGTATGTGATGGCTAATACTATAGAATACAAAAACTATATAGGAAGCATAGATTACTCTAGTGAAGACAGATGTTTTTTCGGAAAACTTGAGATGATAGATGATTTAGTCACTTTTGAAGCAACAAATGCTCACGATTTAGAAAAGAACTTTCAAAATGCTGTAGATGAGTATATCTCTACATGTAAAGAGTTAAATAGAGAACCTCAAAAAACCTACAAAGGTGTTTTCAACGTCAGAATAGCTCCAGAACTACACAGAAAAGTTTACAAAGAAGCACTAAAAACAGGTCTATCAATGAATGCTTTTATACAACAGATTTTAGCAAATAGAGTCTCTTCCACTTTATAGTATGAATATGATTGAAAAAATACTTACAAAAAGAGTATCATTTTATAAAGATTTGGATAAAAATCAAAGAGATGAATTCTGGGAGCTTTTAAGTGACTATGAGAAATACTGTATATTTTTAAAAAATCAAAAAAAAGTTGGTTTTGGAAAAAACAAAATCAGTATAGTTGAATATTGTGAAAATGATGATTTATCAAAGTTTAAAAATTTAAAACAGTGGGATAAATCTAACTATAAATACCAAGAAAAACATGGACAAACCAATTTAGATAAAAAGTATAAACTATATCTCTTTGGTGATTGGTGTAGATTGATAGAAAATAAAAAATTAATATATGGTGAAATTTTCTCTGTTAGCTCATATATATTTGATAGGGTAGTAGATAGATTGTATAAGTTTGAAAATGGATTATATCCACATACTTCAAAATATAAATTTATTAAAAATAGTGACAAAAAAACTTCAACACTGCAAACCACAACAAAAGCTTATGGGAAAGAGAAAGAGTTAGAAGAGTTTGGCAAATTTAGAATGGAATTTACTCAAGAGATTTTATATAAGAAAATCAGACAGTATGTATTGAAAAATTACTCAAATAAAACTTATAGAATCGCAAATAAAAAAGAGACTTTTGATAACTTTCATCAGTTTCTATTCTCAGACAATATTGCACTTAAAAATTGTAAATTTAGCACTTTCTTATATGATTTTAATAAATTAAAAGGTGATGTCAAAGATTTGAAACTTATAGAAAAAAAGTTTTATAAGTTTAGTATAAAATACCTTATGAAAAATTTTAATAAAAATAAACAAGTATGAACAAAACACCAAACAATTCAAACAAACTATTTGCACTCAACAAACCAAAAGGCTACTTAGTCACACGCTCCGATGATCTTGGGCGAAAAACTGTTTACGATATTTTGCCTGATTGGGTGTTTAGCGATGGCTGGATGCCTATTGGACGGCTCGATTTGGACTCTAAGGGGCTTTTGTTGTTTACAACTGATGGTCAAATAAATAACGCTTTGACTAAACCAGGGAGTTGCGTTAAAGTGTATGAGATTTGGGTTCGTGGTCACGTGACCGATGAGCATATAAAGATGGCCATGAAAGGGGTGGACAGTAAATATGGTTTGCTTAAAGCTCTTAAAGTTGAAAAGATAGGTTTTGGTGGTGCAAAGACAAGACTTAGAGTGACAATAGATGAGGGAAAGAACAGACATATTCGTAGGCTTTTTGGAGCATTGAAAGACCCAAAGTATGGAACGCCTTTGAAGGTTTTAGACTTGAAGAGAGTTAGTATCGGTAGTTTTAATCTTGACATTGAAAGTGGAAAGTGGCGCTTTCTTTCAACAGAAGAAGAGAAAAAACTTCTTAAATAATTGTATAATGTTATAGACAATTAAATTATTGTAAACACAAATGGGATAAAGCATGCTAAACTACAATATAGTATACGTAAATGCAAAAGTAGCAACACTAGATAAAAGTGGTAAAATAGTCATAAATAACAATTTTTTTATAGCTCTTAAAGATAGGAAAATAGCTAAGATAGACAGCATGCAGAACTTTGATAGAACAACAAGCAAAGATGTTTTTGATGTTCAAAACAGACTTGTTACTACTTCTCTTATAGATTGTCATACTCATCTGGTTTATGGTGGAAACAGAACTAGTGAATTTGAAAGACGACTCAATGGTGAGAGTTATGCAGAGATTGCAAAAAGTGGTGGTGGCATAGTTTCTAGCATAAAAAGTACAAGACAAGAGAGCTTTGATGAGATTTATGAAAGTTCTGCAAAACGTCTAAAAGCTCTCATAAAAGAGGGTGTAACAACTATAGAAGTGAAGACTGGTTACGGTTTGAACTTGGATAGTGAGCTAAAGATGTTAAAAGTTACTGAGAAAATTGAAAAGAACTTTCCGATACATATAACAAAAACATTTTTAGGAGCTCATGCAGTTCCACTAGAGTATAAAGACCGAGCAGATGAGTATATAGAGTATGTTTGTGAAGAGATGATGCCTAAAGTAGCTCTACATGTAGACGCTGTAGACATCTATACTGAGCATTTGGCATTTGACCTTACTCAGACAGAAAAAGTGTTTAAAAAAGCCAAGAATTTAGGTTTACATGTAAAGATTCATGCTGAACAGTTTAGCATGATAGGTGCGACTAAGTTGGCTTGTAAGTACCAAGCGCTTTCTAGTGACCATCTTGAGTACATAGATGAAGAGAGTGTCAAAGAGATGGCAAAGAGCGGTACAGTAGCGGTTTTACTTCCAGGGGCTTACTATTTTTTACGAGAAACCAAGATGCCTCCGATAGAGCTTTTCAGAAAACATAATATACCTATAGCCATAGCAACTGACTTAAACCCAGGGACTTCGGCACTTTGTTCGTTACAACTCATGATGAACATGTCTAGCGTTATTTTTGGGATTACAGTAGACGAGGCTTTTAGAGCAGTTACTTTAAACGCGGCAAAGGCTTTAGGACTTGAAAGTTCAAAAGGGAGCTTAGAAGAGGGCAAGGACGCTGATTTTGTGATTTGGGATGTGGAACACCCTAGAGACTTGATTTGCTCTTTTAGACCTACTAGTGTTCATTTAAGCGTACAAAATGGGGAGGTTGTAGATGTATAGTAAACCAAATCCTCAGTTGTGGAGTGGACGAGTAGATGAGCAGGATGAAAAACTAGGAAAACAATGGCACGAAAAGGTTGAGTTTTTAGAGTACCCTTACGAGAAGAAGAGCGGGGTGGCACTTTTAGGTTTTGAGTGTGATGAGGGAGTGAAGAGAAATAAAGGAAGAGTAGGAGCAAAAGATGGCTCAGATGAGCTAAAAAAGGCTATGGGTGGTTTTGCTTGGCATCTTGATTCTAAACTTTATGATTGTGGAAAAGTAGTTGCAGATGAAGATTTGGAAAAATCACAAGAAGAATTGGCTCTACATATAAGTACACTTTTAAAAAACAATCATTTCCCTATAGTCCTTGGTGGAGGGCATGAAGTGGCATTTGGTAGTTTTATGGGAGCTTATAATTATTTAAAAGATGAGATTGCTATCATTAACTTTGATGCACATTTTGATTTGCGTGAAGCAGATGAAGCAACATCTGGTACTCCATTTGCTCAGATAGCTTCTACATGTAAAGAGTTTAGTTATATGTGCTTAGGTGTTTCAAAAGCAGCCAATACTAAGGCTTTGTTTAAAAAAGCAGATGATCTACATGTAGAGTATATTTTAGATACCAAGATGAGCTACATGTACATAGAAAATATAAAATTAAAATTAGATAATTTTTTAAAAAGTAAAAAGCATATTTACATAACTATTGATACTGACGTTTTCCCTTCTTGTCAAGTTCCTGCTGTGAGTGCTATGGCTAGTAGGGGAGTGGAAATTAGTTTGGTATATGATATTTTAGAGTATATTTTTGAAAACTACAAAGAGAAAATCAAGCTGCTAGATATAGCCGAATACAATCCAAAGTACGACATAAATGAGATTGGAAAAAAGGCAGTATCAAGACTTGTGTTTGATATAGTGGAGTTTCTTAGTCACTAACGTTATTTGCAATATAATTCATATTTTTATACAGTATATTATACATATTATTTTATGAAAATCCCTAATTTAGGCATTTTATAATGTTGAAGTTTTTTGATTTATCATAGTTTCTGCAAGTTCAAACATTGTGATTTTATTTCCAATTTGGTGTTTTTTATGTAGGTCTAGTTCTTCTAAAGAGGTTAAGCTTACTAAAATATTTACACCTTTTTCTTCTATTTGTCTAAGTGTTTTTATAGATAAATCTTCTGGATTTCCACAAGTTAGTTTCACTCCACTATTTATAAAAATGATTTTAGAAGGAAGTATTTTTTGAAAAAGTATTGAGTCTAAAAACTCTTGCATAAGAGTGTCCCCATGAAGACCACGACCAATACAATCTGAAGTGATTATGAGAGCACGAGTCTCAATTTGTTTTTCATTTTTTTGATGCTCTTCAATATTGCACGAAAAGTTTTTAGAGATTGTAATGAAAATTCCAGCTCTTTTTTGCTCTCTTTTTACAAAGTAGCCTTTGTTTTGTGCGTAGGTAAGTATATTGTCCTCTGACATATCACAGTTTGTAATTATGGTAATAGCACAATTTTCTGGCAACTCTTCAAGTGTACTTTTCGTAAGTACAACAGGCTTAGGAACGGGCATATCACGACAATCTATCGTTCTCATAAAACTTTCCTTAATAATACAGTTAATATATACATTTTAAGTTAAATTTGATTAAAAATCAATATTTTTACCTTTATATGTAATAATTTAAATAAAATGATGAAAAAACTACACAGTATAAGCTTCTCTTTTAAACAATGTGCTATAATCTTAGTTCTTAAAAACAAGGACATTGTATGTTATATGAAGACGAAGATGATTTTTTTGTAGGAAGTCCAAGAAGTAAGTTTTTTGACATTATGTTTAACGCAAATAAAAACTTAGTGGAAGATGCTTTAGAAAAGCATGTTGAGAGACATGTAGCTATGGAGATGATTTTGGAAAAGCTTGCCCAAGAAAAAGGACTCAATATAGAAGCTGAGATAAGCACTATAAGAGTAGAGAAACAAGATGAGATTCATCATGCAAAGATGGACTTTTTTATAGTAACTGTTGGAGATATACTAACTCAGAATGAGTAAAATACTAATCTCTTTTTTTATACTTTTAAGTGTAATTTATGGTGCGAAGAAGTCCAACTGGGCACATACACATCACTATATTCTAAAAAAAGATGAAGTAACAAATATAGGAATAAGTACCACGGAATCTAAAGGATTAGATAAAAGTAGTCTATTTTTTAGATGGACGTCTATTGTTGGGGATAGAGTAACAATTTTACTGAACCATAAAGGTTATCCTCATCAGTATATTTTGTACAAGAAAAGGTCATTAGATAGGGTTAAACTTAATCTTTTACTTGATGGAAGTAGCAGGTTAGAGGATAGAACATACCTTCTGCTTGTTTTAACTGATATAAATCAAGATAGCCAAGAAGTAAGTTTTGATATATTGGTAAGTGATAATAAAAATAGAGTTTTAGTAGAATTTTGACAAAGAGGCGGAATTGAATTGTTAGAACAAATAGAATTATTGATGAAAAAGCATATAGAGTCCATAGGAGACTCTAGAAGTCTGGAACTATATGAAAAAGTTCCTAAAGGTAAAAGGCTTAGAGCAAAACTAATTTTAAAGATAGCAGGTGATACTAAAAAAGCTATGGAGTTAGCTAGTGTTGTTGAGCTTATTCACGCTGCTAGTCTTCTTCATGATGATGTGATAGATGAAGCAGACACAAGACGTGGTGTAACTTCCATAAACCATACATTTGGAAACATGACCGCTATCATGCTTGGAGATATACTTTATTCAAAAGGTTTTACAAAACTAACTTACTTACCTAATGAAGTTGCACGTAGTGTGGCTGACGCCGTTACTAAGCTTTCTGTCGGAGAGCTTTTAGATGTAGAACTTGCAGCTTCTTTTAATCACTCTCGTGATGTATATTTTGATATGATTTATAAAAAAACAGCTTCACTTATAGAAGCTTCTGCTTTTAGTGCGGCATTTTTAGCAGGAAAAGATACAGCCAAGTATGCACTTTATGGCAAAAACCTTGGACTTGCTTTTCAGATTATAGATGATGTACTTGATATTGTAAGTTCTAGTGAAGTTTTAGGAAAACCTGCTCTAAACGATTTTAAAGAAGGAAAAACCACTCTTCCATATCTTTACATGTATGAAAAACTAGATGAAAATGGCAAACAAAAATTACTCTCATATTTTGGGAAAGATTTAAGTGAAGATGAAAGTGATTGGATTAAATCAAAGTTTAAAGAGACAGATGCAGTAGTAGATTCAATAGCGTATGCAAAAAAGCTTGGATTTGAAGCTTTAGAGTCTATAAAAGATGAGAACTTACCAGCACTTGAGAAGATAATTACAGATATGATTGTAAGGGATTTTTAATGCATTATTTGATTATCAGTTTTACCCACAAAAATACAGATATACAAGTTAGAGAAAAGCTTTCTTTTTCAAATGACGAAAGAAAAAGAGGTTTTTTAGAAAAACTTCAAGATTTTAAGTGTATCAATGAGTCTATACTACTATCTACATGTAATAGAGTTGAGATGATAGCTAGTGTTAACGATTGTGCTAAAACGATCGAGTATATACTTGGGGAACTATCAAAAACATCTGGTATTGAGCAAAGTGAATTAGAAAATAGAGCTGATGTATATGAAGACAATGGTGCTATTCATCATCTTTTCTCTGTTGTTGCCTCGTTAGATAGTCTTGTTATTGGTGAGACTCAGATAGTAGGGCAGTTAAAAGATGCTTTTAGATTTTCGACTGATGAGGGTTTTTGTTCTCAAAAGCTTAGTCGAGCGATGCATCATGCTTTTAAGTGTGCAGCAAAAGTAAGAGCAAGTACAGAAATATCTAAAAATCCTATTTCTGTTTCAAGTGTAGCAGTCAGTAAAGCTAAAGATATACTTGGTTCTATTGAAAATCAAGTTGCCATTTTAGTTGGTGCAGGAGAGATGAGTACACTAGCTGGAAAACACCTCATAACAGCTGGCGCAAAAATTATAATTGTTAATAGAAGTTTTGAAAAAGCTCAAGAACTAGTGGTAGAGCTAGGCGAAAATGCAGTAGCAGAGCCTTTTTCAGAGCTAAAAAGACTTTTAAATACACATACCTTACTTTTCTCAGCAACAGGAGCGCCTCACTCAGTCATAACAGAAGATATGGTAGAGACCAGAGACTTTCAAAGGTATTGGTTTGATATAGCAGTACCACGTGATATAGAGTGCGATATGGATGATGTAAATGTCTATGCAGTTGATGATTTGGAAGAGATAGTAGCAAAAAATCTATCTTTGAGAGAAGAGCAAGCAAAAGTTGCATATTCTATAGTAGGACATTCAACTATGGAATTTTTCAAGTGGTTACAAACTCTTAGTATTGACCCAATCATAAAAGAGTTAAGAGATAAAGCAAAAGAGTGTTCTAAAAAAGAGATAAAACGTTCAGTTAAAAAAGGCTATATCCCTGCTGAGTATGAAGAGACAGTAGAAAAAATACTTCACTGTGCTTTTAATGCCTTTTTGCATACTCCAACACTAAAACTAAAAGAGTTAGCAGAGAAGCCTGAAGCTGACACCATAGTCCAATCTATTCAAGAGATTTTTGAGATGGATGAAAATAGTATAAAAAAATTAAATATGTATAAATGTGATTATCACATGAGTATGGAAAAAAATGGAGAAAATGATGAATAATTCTATGCAGAGCATAAGCTTTAGTGGAAGGAATTTTTGCTGGACTTTGTTCAGTGAAAAGGAGACGGTTAGATGAAGTTTAGTAAGTTTTACGCACCAACAACAAAAGAAGCACCAAAAGATGCAACACTACCAAGTCATAAGTTTCTTGTACGAGCAGGGTTTGTAAACCAATATGGAAGTGGACTATATAATTTTCTTCCTATGGGTAAGATGGTGTTTGACAAGATAAGAGCTATCGTAAAAGAAGAGATGGACGCAGCTGGAGCAAATGAGATTCAAATGGGTGTAGTAACACCAGCCGAACTTTGGAAGCAAAGTGGCAGATACAACGCTTTTGGAAAAGAGCTTTTAAGATTTCACGATAGAAAGAACAATGACTTTGTTTTAGGACCAACTCATGAAGAGGTTGCAGTTGATATAGTAAGAGGAAAGGTAAATAGTTATAAACAACTTCCTTTACATCTTTACCAAATAACTACAAAATTTAGAGATGAAGGTCGCCCAAGATATGGTCTTTTAAGAGGTCGTGAGTTTACAATGAAAGATGGTTATAGTTTTCATGAGAGCCAAGAGTGTATGCAAAAAGAGTTTGATAATATGGAGGCAACATATAGAAGAATTTTTACTCGTCTTGGACTTGATTTTCGTGCTGTAGATGCCGATAGTGGTGCTATTGGTGGAAGTGGTAGTAAAGAGTTTATGGTTTTAGCTGATAACGGTGAAGATGATATTGTTGTATGTAAGAGTTGTGAGTATGCTGCGAACATAGAAGCAGCAACAAGAGCTAAAAAAACAACAAATACTGAAGCACCGCAGGCAGATATGGCAAAGTTTCATACACCAAATTGTGCAACTATAGATGATGTAGCTAAGTTTTTTAAGGTAGATGAGTTTTATACTCTAAAAGCGGTAATTAAAAAAGCTATCTATGAAGAGTCTGAAGAGGTAGTTTTGTTTTTTGTAAGAGGTAACGACAACCTTCAAGAGACTAAAGCACAAAATGCTTGTGGAGCACTGGAGCTAATTGATGCAAATGAAGAAGAGATAAAAAATGCAGGACTTGTTGCAGGTTCATGCGGACCTTTTGGGCTTCCTGAAGATGTAAACTTCTTTATAGATAGTGAACTAGAAAATGAAAAAAACTTGATTTGCGGAGCAAATGAGCATGAGTACCACAACATAGGTATGAGTATGTTAAACTTCAATAATAGTAGATACAAAGATTTGGTTGAAGTGAGTGCTGGTGATAAGTGTTTTTGTTGTGATGGTGAGCTTGGTATAACTAAAGGTATTGAAGTTGGTCATATTTTTCAGTTGGGACAAAAGTACGCAAAAGCTATGGAAGCAACTTTTCTAGATCAAAATGGAAAAGCACAGCCGTTTTATATGGGTTGTTATGGCGTTGGAGTAAGTCGTTTAGTAGCTGTTATGATAGAAGCTAGTCACGATGAAAAAGGGTGTATTTGGAATAGACAAACTACGCCATTTGATTTGGATATTATTGTTTCAAACATAAAAAATGAAGAAGAGTTAAAATTTGGTGAAGATATTTACCAATTATTAAAAAAAGAGGGTTATAATATTATCTTAGATGATAGAAAAGATAGATTTGGACCAAAAATCAAAGATTTTGAGCTTATTGGCTTTCCTTATGCTCTTATCGTTGGCAAAGGTCTAAAAGATGGGCAAGTTGAACTAGTGGATAGAAAAACACTAGAAAAAACACCTTTAAGAGTAGACGAAGTAGAATCTAAAATAAAGGAACTTTTAGCTTGAAGTATTTTTTAGTATATCTGTTACTAGAAGTATTTGTAAGTGTCAATATTTCTTCAAACATTGGAGCAATGGCGACATTTTTGGAGATTGTACTCTCTGCTATGTTTGGGTTTGTTTTACTATCAAACTTTCGCAATACTTTAATGGAGAGTATGCAAGCACTGCAAAGAAGAACAATTTCTATGCAAGAGTTTCAAAAACTCAATACATTTACACTTTTAGGAGCACTTTTACTAATAATACCAGGTTTTTTTAGTGATATAGTTGGTCTATTTTTACAGTTTAGCTTTTTTGCAACACTTTTTGCTAAGAAGATTTTACATGTAAAAGACAATATAGACATAGATGACATAGAAAATATAAATAGAAAAAAGGAATATGATGAAATCATTGACGTTGAAGTTATTGACGATCGCACTAAGTGTTAACACTCTTTTTGCAGGGGTTACCGAAGATAAAATACTGAAGTTTTTATCAAAATCAGTTCAAGCTACAAAGAGTTATAAGATAAAAAATATAAGATTAGCAGGTAGTCAAGATATTAAGAGCATTCCTGGTTGGAAAGTTTATTTTGTGAAAATTGACCTTGATTTAGTAGGTAAAAACAGATCAATTACTATAAGCGACAAGATATTTACCAATGGTAAAATTGTTTCAAAAGACTTGTTAGATATAAACAGTATAAAAAGTATAAAAAATGATTTTGTACCAGATTTTGATACAAAATATTATACTAAAAGCAATATTATAGCTGGCAATAGTGATGCAACAAATAAACTTGTGATTTTTAGTGATCCTTTATGTCCATTTTGTATGAGTTTTATGCCTGATATTATTAACTTTGTTAATAAATATCCTAAGCAGTTTGTTTTATACTACTATCACTTTCCACTAAATATTCACCCACAATCACCAACTTTGATAAAAGCAAGTTTAGCAGCAAAGAAAAAAGGTCTAAAAAATGTAGATATAAGAGTCTATGAAGAGGCATTTGATTTTGAGAATGGTGAAGATGAAAAAGCAGTTCTTAAAGCATTTAACAAGTTAATGGAAACAAAAATTACGATTAAAGAGATAAATGCAAAAGATATAGCAAGGCATATGAAAGATGACATGAAAATTGTAAATACTTTAGGCTTAAATGGAACACCAAGACTATTTACAAATGGCAAAATTGATAGTCATAGAATTATGTATAAAAATTTATTAAAGAAGTAAAATGAAAAAGTTAATTATAGCAACAAGAGAGAGTAAACTAGCGATGTGGCAAGCAGAACACATTCAAGCAAGACTACAAGAGGCTCATCCAGCTTTAGAAGTGGTTATAAACTCTATGACTTCTAAAGGTGATCAAATTTTAGATACTCCACTAGCAAAGATAGGTGGAAAAGGCTTGTTTACAAAAGAGCTCGAAACTTCTATGCTTGCAGGCGAGTCACACATAGCTGTTCATTCGCTTAAAGACGTTCCTATGGAGTTTCCTGAAGGTCTTAAACTTGCTATCATCACCAAGCGTCATGACCCAAGAGATGCACTTTTGAGTGAAAAATACGCTTCAATTGAAGAGTTACCTCAAAAAGCAGTCGTAGGAACAACAAGTCTAAGAAGAAGAATGCAGATACTTAAAATCAGACCAGATTTGACTATCAAAAATCTTCGTGGAAATGTAAACACAAGAATTAGAAAACTAAAAGAGGGTCAATATGACGCTATCATCTTGGCAAGTTCTGGCATTAAAAGACTTGGACTTCAAGAAGAGATAAAGTACTTTACTCCCATAAGTGAAGATCTTATGATACCTGCTATGGGTCAAGCAGCTCTCGGAATTGAGATAGTAGATACTCCTGAAGTAGCTGCTATTGTTGAAGTTTTAAGAGATGAAAGTGCAACAGTAGAAACAACCATTGAGCGTGAGTTTGTTCGTGTTTTAGAAGGTGGTTGCCAAGTGCCAATCGGAATCAATGCAAAACTTGATGGTGAGAGCATAAATGTTCAAGCTTTAGTTGGGCTTCCTGATGGTGAAGAGGTTATTTACGAAAAGCTTACATGTAGAAAAGATGAGTATAAAACAAAAGGTGAAGAGGTAGCTAAGAGATTTATAGATAAGGGCGCAAAAGAACTGTTGAAAAGAGCAGAACATATTGCGATGACTGAGGTTTTTTAGATGGAAGAAAGAATACAATATTTTGATATAAATGAAATAGAAGTAAAAGAAAAGGATTTTATAATAGCTTCAAATTTAGAATTGAAGGCTTTTCAAGTTATATATCAGTGATAATCCTGAGTATTTTATTTAAACAAAGTAAAACTTTTATGTTATAATCAATAACATTAAGAAAGGAAAATTGAATGCACGCAATAAATTTGAAAGTTGAAGATAGTTTTTATCCTCATTTTAAAGTTATGTTGGAGAGTTTTATCAAAGACAAAAAAATACAAATTGTAAGTAGTAATTTTCCAAAAGAAGTTATGATGAGTGATATAGATGAAGTTAGAAAGAGTGTTTATGCTTCAGAAAAGTCAATTGGCGTAAATCAAGAAAAGTATCAAAAAGAGATGGATAATTTTTTTAAAAGTGAGCTTGGCATCAATAGATGATTATTGAGAAGAAATTACAATACATAAAAAAACTTCAACAAATACTTTAGAAATTTTCAAATGGCAAAATAGATAATAATGAGGAAAATATGGAAGAGATAATAAAAGAGTTAAAAGAGAAAAATCTTTTACGCATCATAGATGAAGAGCTTGATATTGACCTTGAGATTCCTCATATAGCGTATATTGAAATAAAAAAAGAAGATTCAAAAGCTCTTTTGTTTACAAATCCAGTATCTAAAAGACTAAATAAAAAGTATGATATGCCAGTTCTTATGAATGTTTTTGGCTCATATGAGGCTACTGAGCTTATCTTTGAGAAGCATCCTGATGATATAGCTGATGAGATTGAGAGTCTACTTCATATGAAACCACCAAGCGGATTTATGGACAAAGTAAGTATGCTTGGTAAACTTTTTAGTCTTAAAAATGTATTTCCTAAAAGACTTAGTTCTAAAGGAAGTTGTCAAGAGATAAGACAAGAGAATATCGACTTAAATGAGTTTCCTATACTAACAACTTGGACTGAAGATGGTGGACCATTCATAACAATGGGACACGTTTATACTCAAAGCCTAGATGGCACAAAACATAACGTAGGAATGTACAGACTTCAAGTCTATGACAACAAACGCCTTGGTATGCATTGGCAGATACACAAGGATGGAGCACATTTTTTTCATGAGTACAAAGAGGCTGGTAAAAAAATGCCTGTTTCTGTTGCCATTGGTGGTGACCCACTCTATATCTGGTGTGGACAAGCTCCAATGCCAAATGGTATGTTTGAATTACTTCTTTATGGGCTTATTCGTGAAGAAAATGCAAGATTAGTTAAATCTCTTACAAATGAGATATATGTACCAGAAGACTCTGATATAGTTATAGAGGGTTTTGTAGACCCTTCTAAGATGGAGATTGAGGGTCCTTTTGGTGACCACACTGGTTACTACACTTTAAAAGAAGAGTATCCTGTTATGGATGTAACTTGTATAACTACTAAAAACAAACCAATCTATCAAGCGACTGTTGTTGGTAAGCCTCCTTTAGAAGACAAGTATATGGCTTGGGCTACTGAGAGAGTTTTCTTACCCCTTCTTAAAACAACAGTACCAGATCTTATTGACTATAACATGCCAGAAAATGGAGTTTTTCATAATCTGATTTTAGCAAAGATGAAAACTATGTACCCAGGTCATGCAAAACAGTTTATGCATGCGTTTTGGGGAGTAGGGCAGATGAGTTTTGTAAAACATGCTTTTTTTGTTGGACAAAATGCACCAGATTTGAAAAATTATGATGAACTTAGTGATTATATACTTGATCGTGTAAGTGTTGAAAATATACTTATTAGTGAAGGTGTATGCGATGCGCTCGACCATGCAAGTCCAAATGCTTGTTATGGTGGAAAGCTCGGAGTTGATTGTACGGGTGATAATGTTGAGTTTCCAAAGAAAAATATATTGAGTGATGAGAAACTTTATGCTAAAATAACAACATTGGTTCAAGATGTTAAGAAAATTAAGCAGTATAAGACTCATACAAAGACTCCCATAGTTGTTTTAGGAGTCGATAAATCGAGACCAATGAAAGAGCTTTATGAAGCATTGAAACCTCTTAAAGAGCATATGAAACTATTGATTTTTGTTGATAGTGAGTTCAATGGACTAGATAATGCTTATATGCTTGTGTGGAGAGTTGTAAACAATATAGACGCTCTTCGTGATATATATCTTGAAAAAGAGTATATAGGCATAGATGCAACCAATAAATCAAAGATTGATGGGTACACAAGAGAGTGGCCTGGCGATACTGATTGTGATCAAGAAATAATAAAAGAACTTCAGGCAAAAGGCTTGATAACAAAAAATAAGGAGTTTTTAAATAAATACCATGTCTGATTCATCGTCGAAACAGCGGTGTTCTTTGAGTAGTCTCATAGAGTTACCGCGTAATACAAAAACAAGCAACCAGCTTTGGAGTCAAAAATGACTCTACTTTTTATATACGTAAGTTTAACAGTAGGTATATCTTTTTTATGCTCCATTGCAGAATCTACGATACTATCTCTAAATATGTCACATATAAATGTCATAAAAAAAGATAGAGAAACAGTAGGGAATCTTCTTGAAAAACTTAAAAAAGAGTTAGATGTTTCTATAGCTTCTATTCTTATATTTAACACTATTGCGAATACTCTTGGTGCTGCTGCTATTGGTGCAGAGGCTGCAAAGCTTTTAGGTATGGAGTGGGTGCTTTATGTATCTATTGCTTTGACTTTTGCTATTCTTTTCTTTTCTGAAATTATTCCAAAAACTATTGGTGCAGTCTACTATAAAGAGCTATCTCCAATTGTTGCATACCTTATAAAATTATTTATATTTTTAAGTTATCCTCTAATTTATCTTACACTATTTGTAACTAAAAAAATTTCAAAAGATAATAGTTACCACGCAATTACAAGAGAAGAGTTACTTGAAACGGCACTTTTAGTAGAAGATGGCGGACACATAGATGAAAAAGAGAGTGATTTTATAGAAAATGTACTAAAGCTTAACAAGAGTAAAGTAAGTGATATCTTAACACCAAGAAGTGTTGTCTTTGCAGTAGATAAAAGTATGAGTTTAGAAGAGGTATTAAAAACAGAGGGCATAAAAAAATTCTCTAGAATACCTGTATACGATGGTAGCATAGACAACATTATTGGTGATCTTTTAAGTAAAGAAGTGTTTCAAAAAGCGATAGAGAGTAAAAAAGGTGGGATAGAAGATTTAATAGGACCTGTTTTTTCAATTCATGAAAACATACCAGTATCTTATGCCCTCGATATGTTTATAAAAAGAAAAGAGCATATGTTTTTAGTAACTGACAGCTACGGACAAACTGAAGGAATTGTAACCCTTGAAGATTGTATAGAAACTCTTCTTGGATTAGAAATTATGGATGAATCAGATACTACTGAAGACATGCGTAAACTTGCAAAAGACAAAATGAAAAAGAGACAGAAAGAGCAAAGAACATAACTTATTTAAAATAAAGAGGGTATACAATAACATTTATGATATAATGCCCTCACATTTTAAATAGGAATTTTTATGCGATTTTCATATAAAAAACTTGTAGATAGATTTTTTATCCCTAGACCAACACTTATAGAATGGCAAAAACGAGCTAAAAAAGACAAGAAGAACTGGAGAGTAAATCACCTTAATTATCTTCGTGAACAACTAGATATTGAAGAGCTTACACTTCAAGAGTTAAAATCAAAACCTATTTTGGTAAAAGATATATTTTTACTATCAGTATTCCTGTTTTTTTATACAAAATATGATTTTATGCAAAGAGATAATTTCAAAAAAGAGTTAAGAAAGTTTGCTTATGCAAATAGAAAGAGTGTTGAGTATAGGCATGAGTTTGCCCTAAAAATTTGGTCAATTGAGTTAAATGATAATACGGGAAGGAGAGTTGCAAACTATAAAAATCTTATAGATTTATTAGATAGTTTGACTGCTGCTCAATTTGCACTTTTTATAAGAAAAATAAAACAATACTTAGTTAAAATTGAAGAGAGACTAGAACCATCTCATACTGATTTATTAGATGGTATTACTTGGCAAGAGCTTCATATGTATGGTAAAGCATTTAGTGATAAAGAAATAGAACAATATTTTGAAGATTTAGGCATCATTAGTGAGTAAGATCAGTAATTAAAAGAGCTTGTTCTCTTAGTGCTGAGGCTGCTTTTCCAATAGAAGATGCAAACTTTACCAACTTAGGTGTAAAATCAAATCTATTTGAAATTATATTTATAAGCTCATGTTCTTCTTGGTTAAATTTATCATCAACATGCACTAGCATCATAAGTTCGAGTAGTAAAATTTTTTGACTTTTTGCTGATTTAAATTTATTTAAATAGTTTTCAAGTTTATAATTTTCTTCATCAAAAATTATATTATCTATGCCCATCTCCATGCAATAATCATCTATTCTTATTGTTTCTCTATTACCTATTTTTCCATCTGATTTTGCCAATTGATGGGCAATATGTAAAAAAGCAAATTTTTCTTGAGTTTCAAGTTGCATTAGTAGCATTAATAGTATCCTATAATTTATAATTTTGCTAACAATTATAGAGATTTTAGATTAATATAGTGTTAATATAAGAAATATTATATATAAGTATGATAAAATACTCAAAGTTTGATATATTATAGGGGTAGTTATGGATAAAAAGTTAAAAAAAACAGAACTTATTTTAGAAACATCTCTTTTGCTCTTTTCTCAAAAAGGTTTTTATTCCACAACAATGCCAGATATTGCTAAAGAAATGGGCATGAGTGTTGGGAATTTTTATAACTATTTTTCATCAAAAGAGTCATTAGCTCAAGAGCTTATTCGATTTTCTTCTGATAAAGTAGGGGCAATGATTCGTAGTGTCAATGAACAAGAGTGTAACTCAGAAGAAAAGATAAAGAAAATTGTAACTTTGTATTTTAGATTGGCTGAAGAAAAACCTCAGTATCTTGATTATTTTTTACGAGTATATTTAGCAAATAAAGAGATTTTTAAAGATGGTTGTGAAGGCATGATATGTGTTGCATCTTTTGTAACAGAGATGATGATTTTCTTTGAAGAAGGTGTTAGAAAAGGAGAATTGAGAAACCAGAGTTTTTTTTCTGCTTTTGGTCTATTTATGGGTTATTTGGGAGGATTTGTATTTTTAAATGGTGAAAATATTCTTGAAGATGACTTGCACTCTTTCGTAGATGATGTTTCATACAACATATATCAAGCCTTAAAAACTCATGAAGTCTCTTAACCGTTCATCTATAGTATGGCTACAGGGTCTTACATGTAATGGTAACTCACACTCTTTTTTTAATTATCCTAGTATAGACATATTTTCAAAATCTTTTGAAATACTTCATCATCCACAAATAAAAACTCACCACTCCTTAGAAGAAATTTTAAAACAAAATATGAATGTCGATTTTCTTGTAATAGAGGGGGCATTTAGTAAAAATGAAGAGATACTTTCTCGGTTTGGCCACTCTTTTAAAGAACTCATAGATAAACTTTCAAAAAAAGCAAAACATATCATTTGTGCTGGCAGTTGCGCAAGTTATGGTGGCATATTTAGACTTAGAGATGAAAAACAGATTTTTGGAGCACTATTTAATGGCAAAGAGAAGGGTGGTTTTTGGCAAAAGAATCCAAAAGTAGTCAATATCCCAGGTTGCCCTATGCATCCCCGATGGTTTGTTGAAACTCTCTTAAAATTACATTTAGGTGATAATCTCTATTTAGATGAGTATAAAAGACCTAAAGAAGTCTATTCTTATCTTGTCCATCATGGATGTTTGAGAAATGAATATTTTGAGTGGAAAGTAGATTGTAAAGATTATGGACTTAAAGAGGGGTGTCTTTTTTATGAACATGGTTGCCAAGGACCTATGACACATGCCAATTGTAATAAAATTTTATGGAACTCTGTTAGTAGTAAAACAAGAGTTGGTTCAGCCTGCTTAGGATGTACGGAGTTCGATTTTCCTAAAAAAGCACTATATGAAACGCAAAAATATATGTCCTTACCGGCCGCACCTTTGGGAGTGAGTAAAAGAGCATACTATACTTTGGCTGGTGTTGCTAAAGGGTTTAAAGTAGATAGATTGGAGAAAAGATTATACGATGAAAATAACTAAAGAGATACTTCAGCGTATTGAAGGTGAGGCTACATTAGAATTAGAGTGGAAAGATAAAAGAATTGATTATGCAAAAATAAAGTTTCTCAACTTTAGAGGCATTGAAAAGATACTAGAGAAACGACCTTTTTTAGATGCTCTTGCTATAACTCCACGAGTTTGCGGTATCTGCAATACTTCACATATAATTGCTGCTATAAACGCTATAGAAGATGCTTATATCTCTATGGGGATAGATTTAAAGTTATCAAAAAAGGCAAAACATATACGTGAATTTGCTCTAAATGCTGAGAAAATACAAAATCATATTAAGTGGTTATATTTTTCAATACTGCCTGAGATATTTGAGCTAAGTGGTGATGATGAAACAAGTATAAAGGCTTTTGAGGGCAAAGAGTGGATAAAAGCACAAAAAATATGTTCCGAGATGCTAAAAGCTATGGCTATCTTTACAGGACAGTGGCCTCATGGCTCTTTTTGTATGGTAGGTGGTGTTACATGTGATCCTACACAAGGTGATATATATGAAGCTATGAGATACTTAGATAACGTAACAGAGTATTGTGAAAAAGAGATATTTGGGTTATCTATAGATGAGTTTATAGAGTTTGATTCATCTATACAAATCATGGACACAGAAGGAAGTTTGAAAAAAACTGTAGAAGTTATTGTAGATAATAGACTCAATCATATTGGTAAAAGTTACGATAGATTTATCTCTTTTGGTAATAATAGTAGCAAAAAAAGATCAAAAAAATGTGAAGTTACTAGAATTTTGAATGCTGATGTCAATTTTGTTAGCGAAAGTTTAAAAAATAGTTTTTTTGAAGAGAATGGATATACATACTCAAAAAGTGCAATGTATAAAAACAAGTATTTAGAAACTGGACCAATTGCAAGAATGATGATAATCAAAAATCCACTTATAAGAGACTTGCATAGAAAGAGTAAAGATTCTATTCTTACTAGAATAGTTGCAAGAGTTGCCGAGATTGCACATTTGCTTAAAAAATCTAAAAAATTACTAAAGCAGATAAACCTAAGTGAGCCTTCATGTACTAGTCCAAATATACCGTATAATAGCATTAATGCATCTGGTATTGGTCGTTGTGAAGCTGCTAGAGGATCTCTTATCCATAAAATAGAGATAAAAAGAGGTTTGATTGAAAGCTATGACATTATAACTCCTACAGTTTGGAATCTTGGAAATGGTAGTAAAGAAGAACCAGCTGTTGCTCAAAAAGCAATAATGGGACTTAGTTCAGTTTCAGAAGCAGATTTAGTCTTCAAAGCATTCGATGTTTGTGCAGTTTGTACCACACAATAAAATCGTCACAATTTTATAACTTAAAAGTAAAATATAAATTACCTTAATTAATCTTTATTTAAAAAAACACTCTTTTTATCCTATTTAAATGTTACAAATATTCCCAAAAAGCCATTTTTTCAATAAATAAAAAGTAAATTATATCTACTATATGGATTTTTGTGTAATCATTATAAATGAATAATCATTCAGTAATGGATGTAATTCTTGATGAGAGAAAAAACCACATAGGAGAAACTGATGGAACAAACTAAACTGTACCAAAAGATTTCCGCTAGACTTGGAGAACTTCAGAAGTTCGCACCAATGAAAGAGGATATGTCAATAGCACAGTTAATGGATGAAAAAGGTGTCAGTCGTCGTGACTTTATGAAATGGGCAGCTGGAATGACAGCAATGCTATCTCTACCTTCTTCGTTTACGCCACTTATGGCTCAAGCTGCTGAGCTAACAGATCGTTTACCAGTAGTATGGCTACATATGGCAGAGTGTACTGGTTGTAGCGAAAGTCTTTTAAGAACTGATGCTCCTGGCATCGATAGTCTTATATTTGATTATATTTCACTAGAGTATCATGAGACGCTTATGGCTGCTGCTGGATGGCAAGCAGAACATAATCTAACTAATGCTATAGAAAAGTACAAAGGTAAGTATATACTTATGGTAGAGGGTGGAATCCCAACTAAAGATAACGGAATGTATCTTAAGATTGGACCACAAGCTCATACCGGACTTAGTATTGCTAAAGAGGCTGCCCAATCAGCTGCTGCTATTTTTGCAATTGGAACATGTTCAAGTTTTGGAGGCGTTCAAGCTGCGTATCCTAATCCAACTGGAGCAAAAGGACTTAGTAAAGTAACTGATAAACCAGTTATTAACGTACCTGGATGTCCTCCAAGTGAGAGAAATATAGTAGGTAATGTACTTCACTATATCCTTTTTGGAACACTTCCTGCACTTGACGCTTATAGTCGTCCAAAGTGGGCTTACGGTCTTAGAATTCACGATTTATGTGAAAGACGTGGTCATTTTGATGCTGGCGAATTTGTACAAGAGTTTGGTGATGCAGGTGCTAAAAAAGGTTATTGTCTTTACAAAGTTGGTTGTAAAGGACCGTATACTTTTAATAACTGTAGTAGAGAAAAATTTAATCAAGGTACTTCTTGGCCAGTACAAGCAGGTCATGGTTGTATTGGTTGTAGTGAGCCAGATTTCTGGGATGCTATGGGACCATTTGAAGAGCCTCTTGGCAATAAACTATATCATACTGTTTATGGAGAAGGTGCAGATAAGACTGCTGATAAAGTTGGTGTAGCACTTCTAAGTGCAACAGCAGTTGGTATCGCAGCACATGCAGCTATTGCAGCCGTAAAGGGTGCACCAAAAACTGATGAAAGCTAAGAAGGATTATTAAATGAGTAAAAGAATAGTAGTTGACCCTATTACTAGAATTGAAGGGCACTTAAGAGTTGAAGTTGTTGTTGATGATAACAACAAAGTTACAGAAGCATACTCTTCTGCAACATTATGGAGAGGATTAGAAAATATCCTTAAGGGAAGAGACCCAAGAGATGCTGGTTTCTTTACACAGAGAATTTGTGGTGTTTGTACATATTCACACTATAAAGCAGGTATTGTAGCTGCTGAAGATGCTTTAGGTATCGAAGTTCCTCTAAATGCACAATTAGTTAGAACATTGATGAATGCAGCACTTTTCATGCACGATCATCCTGTTCATTTCTATCACCTACATGGTCTTGACTGGGTTGATGTTGTTTCTGCACTAAGTGCTGATCCGGCACTTGCTAGTAAAGATGCATTTAACTATACTGACACTCCAATGTACACTGGTGAAGATCACCTTAAAATGGTACAAAAAAGAGTAGCTGAGTTTGTTAAAAAAGGACACCTTGGGCCATTTGCTAACGCATATTGGGGACATCCTACATATAAACTAACTCCAGAGCAAAACTTGATTGCAGTTTCGCATTATCTTAAAGCTCTTGAAGTTCAAAGAACTGCTGCGCAAATGATGGCAATCTTTGGAGCTAAACAACCTCATCCACAAAGCTTAACTGTTGGTGGTGTTACTTGTATTATGGATCTTCAATCTCCTGCACGTTTAGGTGATTTCTTATTTAAGTTTCAAGAAGTTGCATCGTTTATCAACAACTGTTACTATCCAGATGTATGTATGGCTGGTGGTATGTATGCTGGTGAGCCTAGTGTTAATGCTGGTCTTGGTACTGCAAACTTGTTTACTCATGAAGAGTTCCAAGTAAGTGCAACTGAGCACCTTTTTGAAAGTGGTGTTATGATGGCAGCGGATGTTGTTGCTCTAATCACTGGTAAGCCATTTAAAGTTGAAGATTTAGATGAGAGTAAAATTACAGAAGAAGCAACTCGTGCTTGGTATAAGAACGATGCTGCACTTCACCCATATGATGGTGAGACAGATCCTAACTATACTGGTCTTACAAAAGCGCAAACTGTCAATGATGAAGGTGAAGAAGTAGAGACTAATGTAATTCAAAAAGATGGAAAATACACTTGGATTAAGGCACCTCGTTATGATGGTCAGCCACTACAAGTTGGACCTCTAGCAAACATAGTTGTTAACTATGCAAGAGGTAATGAGCGTGTTGTTAAAGTAGTGAATCAGTTCTTAAAAGATACTGGTCTTCCTATTACAGCAGTTGCTTCAACTCTTGGAAGAACTGCATGTCGTATGCTTGAGGCAAAAATTATTGCTGATAATGCTTTAGAAGCGTTTAATGCTCTAATTGAGAACCTAAAAGTAGATGATACAACATGTGCAACTTACAAAATTGATAAGACTAAAGAGTACAAAGGACGCTATATTGGTAATGTGCCTCGTGGAGTTCTTAGTCACTGGATTAGAATCAAGAATGGTGTAATTGAGAATTATCAGGCTGTTGTTCCATCAACTTGGAACGCTAGTCCAAAAGATGCGAATGGAGTTAGAGGACCTTATGAAGAGGCTCTAGTTGGATTGCCTATAGCTGATTTATCACAACCATTGGAGATTATCAGAGTCATACACTCTTTTGATCCATGTATCGCTTGTGCTGTTCACGTTATGGATACTAAGGGTAATGAGATGGGTTCTTATAAAATAGATCCTAGTGCATAAGACAAAAGGAGAATTAAATGCCAAAAAGAAAGATTGAATTTGAATTTTCTGCTGGTTTACGCTGGACGCATTGGATTAGAGTATTTGCTATAATTGCTTTAACAGTGACCGGTTTTTATCTTGCTTATGTCTTTGTTGCACCAGCATCATCAGATGAACCTGTGCTCTTTTTAAATGCAAAATTTAGAATGTGGCACCAGATAGCAGGATTTTTGCTAATAGCAGTAACTTTGTTTAAAACTTATCTTTTCTTTATAGATAGAGTAAGTATGAGAGAAAGAATAGCATTTTTGGACTTTATAAGCCCAAAAATTTGGTTTCAACAGATTAAATATTATCTGTTTTTAGGAGAACACCCAAAATTGCGTGGAGTTTATAATCCACTACAATTTATAGCATATATTGGTCTATATGTTATGGTATTTGTTGTGTGTATTACAGGACTTGTACTATATGCTCACGTTTATCACGAGGGTTTAGGTGGTTTACTATATGATTATATGCGTCCATTGGAAGTTATGATGGGAGGACTAGCGATGGTTCGTGAAATTCATCATATCACTATGTGGGGTATATTGATTTTTGTTCCTGTTCATATTTATATGGCAATCTTTAACTCAATTATGGGTCAAGAGGGATCAATAGATTCAATCATCAGTGGTTACAAGTTTGAAAAAAACGACCACTAAGAAGCTAAGGTGAAGATTTTAGCCTTAGGCATAGGCAATGTAGTGTGCGCTGACGA
>CAZHBU010000013.1:0-16260 GCA_964530865.1 uncultured Sulfurospirillum sp. | reverse complement strand
AAAATCATTGGTATCATACCTGAAGTTATCTCTGATACAACTCTTCACATGAGTGAACCAGTTATCAAAGGAAGTGCTTTGATGGAAAAAACTTTCATTAAACACCTTGATGAGCTTGGGTTTAACTATGATAAAACAGCAAACTTTGATATACAAGATATAGCTCAAAGTGCTTGTGAAAGAGATGAAATATAATAAACCATCTTTATGATGGTTTTAGAAGTTATTTGTATAATACCTTCTAAAACCACCAAAGGATAATGTGATAATGATACTAGCTTTTGAATTTAATTATATCTCAAAAAATGCTCTTTTAGAAAATATGCTTGAATCCCTATGTAAAGATTTTGAAATTTTTTACAAGATAGGGAATGTTGACAATATAGTAAACTTATATGTTGAAGGTGACGAGTCAAAGCTGACAAGTTTTTCAGACTTTATAGGAACTAGACTTCCATTGTCTATATTTTTCAAATCAACAGCTGTTAACGTTGTTGATGCTATGCCAACTGATTTGGTTAAGATAGAAGAGTGTACTCTTTGCCTTCCTTTTACTCCAAAAGCAATTGCTACATGTAAAGAGAATTTACTTGACCCATTTGTAAACAATGAAATAGGAATAGCAACATTTGATGCAAAAAGTGTCTTTTTAAAAGACAATGATGTAAATGTTGATGTAGATGGTTTTGAATCACTGTACACTAAAGTAGCAGAGCTTATTAAAAATGGTGAAGAAGTCTATATTGACTCTGCGAGTGGCTCTTATGTTGTAGGAAAAATTGAAAATATTAAAGTTCGTAATTTTACTGTTATTCCTACTGATTTATCAGTTGTAGAAAAGATGGTAGTTATAAGAGAAAATGAGATAAAAACACTAGCAAGTCTAGAAAAACCAACTATAAAACTAAGAGTAAATACTCTTTATAGTACAAAAGATATACTGCCTACTGCAAGAGTAAAACTAAAACTTGCAGAGGAATTACTTTTACTAAATATTTGTGAAAAACTTAAAAAAGAGGGTGTAGATTTTATCTATAGAGTGGATGAAAAAAACTCTACGTGTAGATATAAAATACAAATTGATGGAACTTTTAATAGACTTCCACAGATAGAAGTTTGTGTTCTTGAAAATGGAGAAATTCTTATAGTAAGTGGCGATGGATATAGTGCACCATCTCTAAAAGAGAATCTTAAAAAGTTTGATACCTCAGCACATGCACAATTTGCTTCAATCATGCAAGAGCATAATCTATTTGATAATAAAGTAAGTTGTTTTTATATGAGTAAAACTCATGATGACATGATAATGCACCTTTCAGAAAAAACTGGTATGCTAGACCTAGTCAAGTTTCCTGTAGTTCGAGATGTAAAAGAAATATTCGATATCATATCAACATCTAAGATAGGAAAAAAACTTATAGAGAGTTACAAAGAAAACTTTCCTGAGGCATATAAAACTGCTATAAATTGTAAAATTCCAAGTGATGCACCAAATAGTATCTATACTATCTGGGGTATAACAGCTGTTGTGCTTGGCATGAGTGATAGCATCGAAGAAGGAAGTGAAAAAATCATAGAGTTTGCAGAAGATTTTGGTGGTAAAAAAGGTCCTAGAGTTGATTACCTTTTGGTTGATAAAGAGTCTATAAAATCTGATTTTGATATGATGAGACTAATAAGAAGTACTATGAGTTTTAAGCTTGCAGGTACAGATGACGTAACACTTAGCTTTGGAATGATGGAAGCTTTTGCTTACTTTTTATCAGATACTTCTGATTCTTGCAAAGAGAATATTTCAAGTGAAAAAACACTACTTTGTGGTTCTATGTTTGGTGTAAGAAAGTTTGCTGAAATAGCTTGTAAAAACATAACTGCAGGTACCCAAATCTGTCTAAATAGGGAACTCCCTATTGATACACTATAAATACAGTATTGAAGGCATAGTTCAAGGGGTTGGTTTTCGACCTTTTGTCTATACTCTTGCTTTAAAACATTCACTTAAAGGTTTTGTTCTTAATGACTCTAGTGGAGTTAAGATTTCACTTGAAGGTGAACCTAGCAATATAGATATTTTCGAAAAAGAACTCTATTCTAAATTGCCACCCTTAGCTAGAATAGATACTCTTAAAAAAGTAGCCTGTCCCCTTAAAAATTTTGCTAGTTTTGTTATAACTAAAAGTAAAGAGGGTAGTTCCAAACACTCTTTGGTCTCTGCTGATTTTGCTATGTGTGATGAGTGTTTGAGTGAGATGAGAGATGAAACTAATAGAAGATATAACTACTTTTTTACAAACTGTACGAACTGTGGTCCAAGATACTCCATAGTAAAAACAGTCCCTTATGATAGACCAAATACCTCTATGCAACCATTTGCTATGTGTACTGAGTGCCAAAAAGAGTATGACAATCCACTTGACCGTCGTTATCATGCTCAGCCAATAAGTTGTGAAAAATGTGGACCAACTTTGAGCCTAAAAAATATGAATGGCAGTACAATCTCAACAAATCAAGATGCTATTTTAGGTTTAGCCGAGTTGATAAAAAAAGGTCATATAGTTGCCATGAAGGGAATGGGCGGTTTTCATCTTATCTGTGATGCTTCAAATGATGAAACTCTGAAAACTTTAAGAGCCAAAAAAAATAGACCCTCAAAACCTTTCGCAATTATGTTTAAGTGCATAGAAGATATTGAGTCTACATGTAGAGTAACTTCAAGTGAAAAGAGTAGGGTACTTTCAAATGAAAGACCAATAGTTCTTCTAAAAACAAAACAAAATAGCTTAAGTCCACTTATAGCTCCATATATCGATAGGTTAGGAGTCTTTCTTGCCTATACACCTCTACATGTAAAGCTTTTAGACTTCTTAGAAAATCCAATAGTTGCCACAAGTGCAAACCGTTCAGGTGAGCCAATAGTGACTAATGAAGATGATTTGAAAACTAAACTTAGCGGAGTTATAGAGTATTACCTTGATTATAATCGTAAAATTGTAAATAGTAGTGATGATAGTGTTTTACAAGTTATTGGTGAGAAAGATTTGATGATGAGAGCTTCAAGGGGCGTTACACCTATGAGCTTAAGAGTGCAAACCAGCGAAAATAGAAAAATTCTAGCAGTAGGAGCTCATCAGAAAAATGCTATTGCAATTTATATGAACAATCAAATCATGCTTAGCCCATATATCGGTGATTTGGACAACATTGCAACGGTTGATGCTTTCTACAAAACACTAGAAACCTTTAAAGAGTTTTATGATTTTGAGCCAGATTTGATAGTTTGTGATAAACACCCACTTTATGAGACAACAAAATGGGCAAAAAAACAAAATATTCCTTATGAACAAGTCCAACACCACTATGCTCACATACTTAGTTGTATGTTTGAACACAATGTAGATGAAAAAGTCTTAGGTGTCGCATGGGATGGCACGGGTTATGGTGATGATGGGACTATCTGGGGTGGAGAGTTTTTGGTCTGCGATAGAAGTGAGTATAAAAGAGTTGCTTACTTTGAGCCTTTTTTACTTTTAGGTGGTGATGCTAGTATAAAAGATATAAAACGAATAGCACTTAGCATGATACTTGATTGTGAAGAAAATGAAATTTACAGTGATTTTTTTAGCTATTTTAAAACAAGTGAATTAAACTTACTAAAGCAGATGCACAAAAAAGAGTTAAACTCTCCAAAATGCTCAGCAGTTGGTAGGCTTTTTGATATGGTAGCAGTTATAGCTGGTGTTTGTGATAAAGTCAGCTACGATGGAGAGAGTGGGCTTATACTTGAATCTTTATATGACGACAACGTAACAGAAGCATACGATGTTTATCTTGATGGTGAAATTATAAAGTATAAACACATCATAAAAGAGATGATAAAAGATAAAAATTCATCTTTAATAGCTTCTAAGTTTATTAACTCTTTAGTTCAAATAATTTTAATCTTATCAAATAAATACTCTTTAAAAACTCTTCTTAGTGGAGGAGTATTCCAAAATAGGACCCTTTTAGAAAATATATTGAAAAACTGTGATAATATTCTTTTTCAAAATAAATTACCAATAAATGACGGCTCTATCGCAATAGGACAACTAACAAGTGTATTTTATAGAAATAATTAATATTTCATCTTATTTAGCTTTAAGCAAAATAGTATTAAACTAATATTGTGGAAATAATAAAAAAGGATAATGTATGGATAATAACGTTATAAGGTTTAGTGTATCACTACCTGAAAAGCTGTTAGTGGAATTAGATAAAAAGGTTAACGAACAAGGTTATGCTTCTAGAAGTGAGTATACTCGTGATTTAATTCGTGAAAGAATAGTAAAAGATAGTTGGAAAGAGGATGACACGCAAGTTATTGGTGTTCTTACTATGATTTATACGCATCACCAAAATGATTTAGTTGATAGAATTTTAACTATTCAACATGATGCAAAGATAAAAATTATGTGTAATACACACGTTCATGTTGATCATGATAACTGTTTAGAAACTATTATGATTCAAGGTTCTGTAAGTGAAATCAAAGATTTCGCTCAAAAAATTGGTGGTTTGAAGGGTGTAAAATTCTCAAAACTTGTTGAGGCTGCAATTCCTGCATCTTAGCATATAGACTTTCTGCATATCCCTTTGTAGTCTCAGAGGACTTAGAAGTAGTTAGATTGTGCAAAACCTTTTATGAGGCATAGCTTAAGCTATGGTGATTAAAAGATTTCTGCAAGATTGCTACTTCTAAGTCCTCCCTTTGGGCAATACATAGATAAATTTGAGCTTCGTTAGTTCATCTCATCCGTGCACACAGCACGCAAGAGACAAACTGCCTCACTCAATTTTATCTATGTATTGCTGAGACTATAAAGGGATGTGCAGAAAGTCTAAAATGAGCCGTCATATGGTACGGCTCATTTTCCTATCCAAGCTTTCCATAAAATCTCTTTCTGCTTTTCAATACTATAATTAAATTTAAACTCATACTCTTTTATATAATAGACAAAATTTTCTCTTGAAATCCCTTTATAATGTAGTAACTTTTTTTCTAAAAATATCCAAAATCTTATTAGTTGACTATCAAATTTTTCAAAATGGACTATTTTATATCTATTTAGATACTGAGCATACTCTTTCATATAAGTAATTTTTATATCTTTTTGAGCATTTTTCAGATGAGAAAACTGGTCTGGAAGGAGCAGTGTATAAACTGTAGAATTATAAACCATTCCCAATATACCAATGGCTTCAAAGAGGTATTTGACTTTTCCACGTTTGTTTTGTGGTAAAAAATAATACTCATCATATTCACTAAATTCTGCTCTGTTTTTAGTGTAAATTTCTTCCACATGCATGAGTGCAAGTTTCCTAAAATCCATATACCTATCTTTAACACTTTTGTAGTTTACATGTAAAGAATTTGCGCACTCATTTGCACTCATATTTTTAGAAAAACACTCTAAAATAGCAGAGTCTTTTTCTAACTTTTTGATGCTGTATTTTTTGCAACATGAAGAGCATTTAAATGACGTTTGTGTGACCTTATATAGGCGTTTACTTCCACAAAATGGACATATATCTTTTTTCATAACATATTTTTCCCAAAAGTAACTAAGAAAGAGCTTTTTTTACTCTATATTTACATTAGTATGTATATAATTTATCAAAATTAAACAATGGAGATATAAATATGTGTAAAGATTGCGGATGTACAATAGCACCTCATGCTCATAGCCATGACCACGGACATAGTCACTCTCACGAGCAACACCCAAACCCTCAATTAAATGACCCAAAAACTATAGAGGTTATTACAAAGATATTAGATGTAAATGATGTTCAAGCTAGTCACAATAGAGAGCACTTTGAGAAGCATGGAGCTTTAGCCGTAAACCTTATGAGTAGTCCAGGTTCAGGAAAAACAACTTTACTTGAAGCAACTATAGATCATGGTGGAATTAAACTTGGAGTTATTGAGGGTGACCTTGAAACTAATCAAGATGCAGACCGTATCACAGCAAAAGGAGCAGTAGCTCACCAGATTACAACAGGACAAGCATGTCACTTAGATGCTCACATGGTTCATGAAGGACTTCATCATATGCCAATTGACGGTCTTGATGTTGTTTTCGTTGAGAATGTTGGAAACTTAGTATGCCCAGCAAGTTATGATGTAGGAACTCATTTTAATGTTGTTCTTCTTTCCGTTCCAGAAGGAGATGATAAACCAGCAAAATACCCTGTTATGTTTAGAACTGCTGATGTTCTTCTTATTACAAAATGTGATTTGCTACCTCATTTTGATTTTGATGTCCAAAAAGCCATAAGAGAGACTAGAAAACTAAATCCAAAAGTAGACATTATTGAGATAGATTCTAAGAGTGGTAAAGGCATAGATAAGTGGGTTAACTACCTTAAAATGAAAAAAGATTTAAGATAATGTGTCTTTCAATTCCTTCAAAAGTAGTCGAAATCGATGAAAACAATATGGCAACAGTTGACACAATGGGTGTTAAAAGACAAGTTACACTAGATTTGATTGGCGAAAAAGTTGAAGTAGGTGAGTATGTACTCATTCACGTTGGTTTTGCTATGAATAAGATAAGCGTAGAAGAGGCTAAAGAGTCTTTAAAGATATATGAAGACATTATAGCCCAAATGAATGATGGTGACATAGATGAAGAAGAGGGAGATATGGGTTATGCCGAAACAAGAGCTTGATCTGTTTAAGGTTTTTCGTAACCCTGAGCATATGAAAGCCTTGGCAAAACTCATAAGAAAAGAGTCAAAAACCAAAATCAGAGTGATGGAAGTTTGTGGTGGTCATACTCATACTATTATGAAGTATGGAATTCCTCAAGTTTTACCTGATACTATAGAGTTTGTTCATGGCCCTGGGTGTCCTGTTTGTATCATGCCAAAAGAGAGAATAGACCATGCATATATACTTTCTCAACAACCTGATGTCATCATGGTTACTTTGGGAGATATGATAAAAGTTCCAGGAAGTCACGGAAGTTTACAAAATGCAAGAAGTAAAGGAGCAGATGTACGTTTTGTTTACTCTCCTCTTGATGTGTTAAAAATTGCACAGGAAAACCCAAATAAAAAGATTATATTTTTTGCTATAGGTTTTGAAACAACAACACCTATGACAGCAGCTTTAGTTGACCAAGTGATAAAATTAGGACTTAAAAATGTGTTTTTTCACATAAATCACGTTATAACTCCAGAAGTTATGCAAGAGCTTCTAATTAGTAGAGATGAGCATGTAGATAGCTATAACAATCGAATCGATGCTTTTATAGGACCTAGTCATGTTAGTGTTATAACAGGTTCAAAAGTTTTTGATAGATTTCCAAAAGAGCATAAAAAACCAGTTGTTGTTACAGGTTTTGAGCCTATTGATGTTATGGAGGGTATTTTAATGATAGTTCGTCAAGTAAACGAAGGACGAGCGGACTTAGAAAATCAATACAAAAGAAGTGTATCTTATGAAGGCAATACTGTTGCGCAAGACTTGATAAACAAGTATTTTGATAGAAGTGAACTTTTTAAGTGGCGTGGACTTGGAAATATACCTAAAAGTGGATTAAAACTTAGAGATGAATTTGCACATTTAGATGCAGAAAAAATTTATGATGATGTTTTACCAAAAGAAGAAGTTGAAGACCACAAACTATGTATTTGTGGTGATATTTTAAGAGGTATGGCAAAACCAACAGAGTGTCAAGTCTTTGGAACAGCGTGTAAGCCAAGCCGTCCTATAGGAAGCTGTATGGTTTCAAGTGAGGGTGCATGTGCCGCTTACTATAAATATGGTGGAGTATTAAGATGACTAAGAATATAACTTTAGCTCACGGAAATGGTGGCGAAGAGAACAACGAACTTATAGAAGGTGTTTTCTATAAGCATCTAAAAAATGATTATTTGAAAAAGAGTGAAGATGCTTCTCTTATAGAGGGTGGAAGACTTGCTTTTACGACAGATAGTTTTACTATCAGCCCACTTTTTTTTAGTGGTGGAGACATTGGTAAACTCTCTATTTGTGGTACATGTAACGACCTTGCTATGATGGGTGCTGCTCCAAAGTATGTAACTTTAGCGATGATGATAGAAGAGGGCTTTTCTATGAAAACCCTCGATAAAATCGTAAGAAGCATAAAAAAAGAGCTTGAAGTTTGTGGAGCAGTTGTAGTTGCTGGTGACACAAAAGTAGTACCACGTGGTAGTGTTGATAAGCTTTTTATAAACACAAGTGGTGTTGGTGTTGTAGAGATGGAAGGCATAAGTGCTAGTAACTTAAGTGTTGGCGATGCCATAATAGTTTCTCGTGACATTGGTGCTCATGGAGCAGCGATTTATGCAAATCGTGAGGGAATTGACATACAAAGCACTCTAAAGAGTGATTGTGCCTCATTATGGCCTATGGTTAAAGCTCTTAAAGATGCTGGAATCAAACCAAGAGAGATGAGAGATGCAACTCGTGGTGGACTTGCCGCAGTTTTGAACGAGTGGGCAAAAGCTAGTGATGTTTGTATAGAAATTGATGAAGCTTTAGTTCCAATTGCTGAAGAAGTCAAGGGAATTTGTGAGCTTTTAGGTTTTGAGCCTACTGCTTTGGCAAACGAGGGTACTTTTGTACTTGCACTTGACCCAAAAGATGTAGATAAGGCTATAGAAGTTTTAAAAACGTTTGAACAGAATGAGCATTGTGCGTTCATTGGCAAAGTTACAGATGAATACAGACAAAAAGTTACACTCAAAAGTGAGTGGGATACAAAAAGATTTTTAGATATGCCAACAGGGGAGTTACTTCCAAGAATATGCTAAAAATTTTACTTTTAGTTTCGGCTTTTAACTCTTTAACACAGAGGGTGTACTGTTTTTTAAAAGAGAATGGACACCAAGTAAGTGTGCAGTTTTCCATAGATGATGAGACAATGGAAAATACTGTTAAAGAGTTCGAGCCTGAGATTATCTTTAGTCCATACTTAATCAAAAAAGTACCAAAAGCCATTTGGCAAAAAGTACCAGTTATTGTCATTCACCCTGGACCTTTAGGAGACAGGGGAGCAAGTTCTCTTGATTGGGCAGTTTTCAATGATGAGCCTACTTGGGGAGTGACTGCTTTACAAGCAAATGACGAGATGGATGCTGGAGATATCTGGGCAACTAAAAACTTTGAGATGAGAAAATCAAGCAAAGCTTCACACTATAGAAGTGAAGTAAGTGACATAGCTTTGAGCCTAGTTGAAGAGGTTTTAGAAAAGTTTAAAAACTCTGATTTTACTCCAATTTCTCAAACTAGCTTAAATGATGTACATAACTCTTTAACTCAAAAAAGTAGATATATCGATTGGAATGAAGATAAAGTAATTGATATAATGAGAAAAATCAACTCTTCAGATTCACATCCAGGGGTCAAAGATGAGATTTTAGGAGTAGAGTGCTACTTGTATGGGGTTCATAAAGAAGCAACTTTAAGAGGAAAACCAAAAGAAATCTTGGCAAAACGTGATGGAGCAATTTGTCTGGGTTGTGTTGATGGAGCTGTTTGGATAAGCCACCTAAAAGAGCCAAGCAAGTTCAAACTTCCTGCAACTTATGTTTTAAAACAGAAGCTTAGAGGAGTAAAAGAGGTTAGAATTCCACTCTATGTTAAACCAGATTTAGAAACTTTTAAAGAGATTACATTTGAGAAAGTTGGACGAGTTGGGTACATAGGATTTGATTTTTACAATGGAGCTATGAGTTCAAAACAGTGTATAAGACTAAAATATGCAGTTGAAACTCTGAGTGAAGAGGTAGATATTTTGGTTCTAAAAGGTGGAGAAAATTTCTTCTCAAATGGCATACACCTGACCATACTAGAAGATAGTAAAAAACAGGGCGAAGATGGCTGGAGCAATATAAATGCTATGAACAACCTTGTAAAATCAATTCTCTTTTGTGACAAGGTTACAGTTGCCTCTTTTGGAACAAATGCAGGAGCTGGAGGAGTCTTTTTAGGTCTTGCTTGTGATTTTGTAGTAGCTCGTGAGAGTATAGTGCTTAATCCTCACTACAAGACTATGGGGCTTAGTGGAAGTGAGTATCATAGTTATAGTTTTCCTAAACGTGTAGGACAAACTTTAGCCAATGAGATTTTAGATGAAGCTTTGCCAATAGGCACTAAGAAAGCGAACAAAATTGGTATGATTGATAAAGTTTTTCCAAGTGATGATTATGGTAAAAAACTCAAAGAGTTTTGCGAAGAGCTTTTGAGTGATGAAGATGAATATTATGACTTTTTAGATGAAAAAAGTGATAGATTAGAGAAAGATGAAAAACTAATACACAATTGTAAAGAAAATGAGCTTAAAAAAATGCACCCAGAGTTTTGGGATAGCACAAGTGAGTTTCATAAACTTAGAGCAGATTTTGTTTACAAAGTTTGCCCAATAAAAACATCAGAAAGGTTAATATGCACGAGTTTTCAATAGTACAAGATTTGTTAAGTATGTGTGAAAAAAACGCTGAAGAAAATAACGCTACAAAGATTACAAGAGTAGAAGTAAAAATAGGAAAACTTAGTGGTGTAGAGCCTCATTTGCTTCAAACAGCTTTTGATACTTTTAAAGAAAAAACCATCTGTGATGGAGCAGAATTTTGTATACATCATCAAGACTTAGTCGTACGGTGCACCGAATGTGGAGAGGAGAGTATATTGGAAAAAAATACCTTTGCTTGTCCTAAGTGTGAAGGTCCAGTAGAAGTTTTAGATGGTGAAGATATGTACCTTATGCGTTTGGAAATGGAGTAGCTTACTTAATGTCATCCATAGCACTAGCAGCAGTTTTTAATCTCTCTTTATCAAAGTGAGTATAGATTCTAGAAGTGTTTATGTCAGCATGACCAAGTGCTTCTTGGACTAAAACTAAATCTCTGTTTTTTTGGTATAGTTTAGTTGCAAAAGTGTGACGAAGCATGTGTGCTCCATTTTTCTCTTTTCTTACTCCTGCTTTTAGCAAAATTTTGTCCATGATATAGCTTACATAGGACTGTGTTAAAGGTTTTGCTGTACGACTTTGAAACAAAAATAAAGAGCTTTCATCTCTTACATGTAGCCACTCTTGCAGGTCTTTTTTGATGTAGTTTAGTTTTATCATCGCAATTCTAGGTTTGTTTCCTTTTCCTCGTATTTGGAAAACATAAAAGCCATCTTCAAGTACCATATCTTTTACATGTAGACCCAAAGCCTCACTAACTCTCATGCCACTGTAAAGTATGGTCTTTATAAGAAGTCTATTTTTTGCCTGAGCGTAGTCTTTGAACTCTGTCGTTTCTATGGCATCTAAAAAGCGTTTTAACTCTTTGTCATGCATGTGAGAGGGAAGTTTGTTTGCATGAGAGGTTTTTAATCCTCCCCAGTTTTTAAGCTCTATTCTAAACTGGTGCGAGTTTCCTTTGTTATCTTCATTTTGCTTGTCTATGAAACCAAAAAATGCTACAACAGCCATACGGTAGTTCTTTTTTGTTGCATCACTAAGTGAGCCAGTTTGAGAAGCTAAAAACTCACTCAAAACCTCTTCATCTAGCTCTCTAATACTCTCATAAGCAAACTTTACTATGTATCTATAAAACTTTTCAAGAGGGTTTATGTACGTGTTTATGCCGATAAGACCAATATTTCTAGCATCTTTTGTGAGTTGTTTTAGCTCATCTATGCTACTTGTACCTTGATTTAGTCTACCAATAATAAGTGAGAGTTTTTCATTGTCATTTACATATCTGTTAGACAATGAAGTAAGCTTTGATTTGACAAATCTATCTAGCCAAAAAAGCAGGTTATTATTGAAGTTGTTTTTATTGTCAATTGGGTATCTCATAGAGTAATTATAGCATACTTGATAACAATCAATGAAAACAATTATCAATAAGACTAAAATTCTCTTATTAAACCCTAGTTATGCAATAGAATTGTAAAAATAATGTTTATGCTTGAGTTTAGGGTGTTTGTAAAAAAATTGAGCTTAACCTAAAGGTTAGGCGATGTTTTTTTATAAATGCCATAGGCTCAATGATAATTACTAGTTTTGTAATTCTATTGCATAATTTGGGTTATAACACAATAAGGATGATTTCATGGAAAAAATAGAAGTAACTGGTTCAACAGTTGATTTTTTTAAGTTTACAGATGCAGATACAACAGTTTTTGCTTTTGACACATCAGCTTGTCAACCACCAGAGCCAATGGTAAACGGCATGTGCGGATTACAGCTCCTAACAGAAGAAAACCAAAGATTAGAGATGACAAATCATAAAGCACCTATGGGACTTTTCCCTAAAGTAGAGGCTGATTTTGATTATGAAGTTATTGATTTAGATGACAATGGAAAAGTAAAAGTTGTTTTCACTAAAAAAGAAGATGCAAAGAACAGTACAGATTTTACACAAAATAGCTGTAGCGGATAGAACATGGTAAGTATCACTAGAGATTTTGCTCCTCCATTTAAACTCATAGCACCATTTTTTATCATAGGTGCTATCTTCTATGTGATTAGTAATTTTTTACTATTTTTAGTAGATATCGAGCAACTTTCATCAATCAGTGACCTCTATATAGTTAGTTGGGTGCATATCTTTTTGCTAGGGTTTGTGATGATGACTATCTTTGGTGCTATGGCTCAACTTATCCCTGTAGTTCTAGAACGTGGACATTTTAGTGTAGATATGTACTACGTTATTTGGCCACTTTTTACTCTAGGCGTACTCATGATGGGCTATGGTTTCATACATTCTCATCTGGTGCTCTCTTTTGGAGGCATGATAGTCCTTATAGCGATGGCAGTCTTTTCAATAGAGACATTTTTGACTATTAAAGATGTTGAAAAGTTTGGCTTAGTTGTCATTAGTGTACTTATATCTAACATGTTTTTGCTTACTGGCATTGTGGTTGGTTTTATTATGGCACTTACTTTTGCAGGGTTTATTAGCACCGATGTAATGCTACTTTTAAAAGCACATGTCTATATGCTCATAGGTGGTTATGTTTTCATAACAATTATGGCATTTTCATACATACTAATTCCTATGTTTGGTCTAGCTCATGGTTTCTCAACAAAACCTCTAAAACTTGCTATTACTCTACAGAGTATTGCTTCTATTTTAGTGTTCATTTCAGCTTTAGTTGACTCAGAGTTTGTGAGTAGAGTAGGGTACTTATGTAGTTTAATTTCGGTTTTAAGTTACTTCTACCTCATATTTACAATCAACAAAACAAGAGCTAGAAAAGAGAATGACATGTACATTATCTCTTTACTTGCATCGTTTATATTTTTTGCATTTGGAGTTGTTTTTGGAGCTCTACATGTAGGCACTTCAAATGAGATGTATGCAGTTCTAAGTGGTTGGCTTATCTTTGTTGGTTTCTTTGGTTTTATGATTTCAGGACACCTTTACAAGATAGTGCCTTTTCTAGTTTGGTACGAGAGATTTTCACCACTAGTAGGCAAACAAAAAGTACCAATGCTAGGCGATATGGTACCAACAAAAAGTGCAAACTTTCAAATCTTTCTAACGTGCACAGGGATTGTTTTAGAATCATTTGCAATCTTTTTTCAAAACAGCGACATTCACATGGCAGCGGCTTCATTTTTAATAATTGGAGCTCTATTTCTATTTAAAAATTTAATGTTTATGATACGATTTAAATAAAGGACAATTTATGTATTCAAAAGAAGAGATATTCAAAGCAGTAGCAACAGTAATCGACCCAGAAGTAGGGTTTAACCTAGTAGCACTTGGTCTTATATACGATGCCCAGTGTGACGATGAAGGCAATATAAAAGTAACTATGACATTATCTACAAAAGCTTGTCCACTTCACCAAATGATAATCCAATGGGTAGAAGAGGCATGCTTAAGAGAGCTTCCTGAAGCAACAAATGCAGAAGCAATAGTAGTTTGGGAACCAGAATGGAACATAACGATGGCTAGTGATGAAGTCAAAGAAAAACTTGGCGGTACAATGTAGCTACAATTGCACTTAGAGGAAGTTTAGTTTTCTTCCTCTCTCTACTTTAAACAAATTACGCTATAATCTCTCCTCAATATAAAGGTCAACAATAATGTCATTTTCAAAACTAGGTTTATCAAAACCACTTTTACGTGCAATCGAAGATCAAGGTTACACAACACCAACACCGATTCAAGCACAAGCAATACCAATTATACTTTCTAAAAGCGATGTATTAGCAGGAGCACAAACAGGAACAGGAAAAACTGCAGGTTTTACTCTGCCTCTACTTGAACTTTTAAGTGAACACGCTCAATCAAAAGGGAAACACCCAGTACGTGCACTCATTCTTACACCAACAAGAGAGCTTGCAACACAAGTTCATGAGAGTGTAAAAGACTACGGAAAGTACCTTCCTTATAAATCAACAGTAGTTTTTGGTGGAGTTGGAATTAACCCACAGATAGGAAACTTTAGAAGAGGGGTAGACATAGTCGTAGCAACTCCGGGTAGACTTCTTGACCACATAGGAAGAAAGACTGTAGACCTATCAAAAGTAGAGTTTTTAGTACTAGATGAAGCAGATAGAATGCTAGATATGGGTTTTATACACGATATCAAAAAAATATTAGCACTTTTACCAAAAAAGAGACAAAACTTACTATTTTCAGCAACATTCTCAGACGATATAAAAAGACTAGCCGATAGCCTACTAAACTCTCCAAAACTCATAGAAGTAGCAAGAAGAAACACAGCCTCAGAGCTAGTAGAACAACTAATTCACCCAGTAGACAAGGCAAAGAAGAGGGCACTCCTCTCTTACCTAATCAAAAAAGGCGACTGGCAACAAGTCCTAGTCTTTACAAGAACAAAACACGGAGCAAACAAACTAAGCGGTCAACTAGAAAAAGATGGCATAAGCTCAGCAGCAATTCACGGAAACAAAAGCCAAGGAGCAAGAACAAAAGCTCTTGCAAACTTTAAAGCAGGTTCTATAAAAGTTTTAGTAGCAACCGACATAGCAGCACGTGGAATCGACATCGACCAACTTCCTCATGTTGTAAACTTTGAGCTACCAAACATAAGTGAAGATTACGTTCACCGCATAGGAAGAACAGGACGAGCAGGAAGCGAAGGAGAAGCAGTATCTTTAGTATGTGTTGATGAACTTCAGTACTTAAAAGATATAGAAAAACTCATAAAAAGAAAAATCCCACAAGAAAGAGTTGAAGGGTATGAACCTGACCCAACCATAAAACCAGAACCTATACAGAAAAAAAGTAACTCAAGAAATAGAAACCGCTCAAGAGCACCACAAACTTCACGCTCATCAAGAAATTCTAGAAGAAGTAGAGATTAGTATGTTACATGTAAACATGTTTTAAGGGTTTAATTCTATTAGTAAAAATTTTAAATTTTTAGCACTCTTGCCCTCAGACAAGTTTACATTTCCTAGTTTAGAAATCAATTCTTGCCCCTCTTTACTAAGAAGAAATTTTATGTATAGTCTTGTTAACCCTTTTGGTCTACCATTTGAGTAGAGGTAATATGGGGTTGCAAATTTATACATTTCAGACATAATAGTCTCTTTTGATGGTATAACACCATCTATTGATAAAATTTTTATATTTGGAATGTTTTTTACACTAGTAACATCGTCAATTGCCAAGGCATAAGGATCATTTTTTACAGACTTTCTAGTAATTGTTGAATTAGCAACTCTCGTTGCATTGGCAGAAAAATTTTGTTTATTATTTGAAAAAAGAATAATTCTAGATGAAAAACCAATTCCAGTCTGTTTCCCATTTCTTAGATATAAGTTTATCGGTTTATCATCTCCTCCAAGAGTTTTCCAATTCTTAATTTTACCTAGGAGTACTTTTTTAAGATTTTCAGTACTTATATTTGTTATTTTGTTAGACTCGTGAACTATGAATGCCAATGCACTCCAAGCTACTTGAATTGACCATATATTTTTTTCATTATCTATTGAGTTTCTAAGAGGCAATCTACAACATGTTGCAATATCTGCTTGATTATTACTGAGAGCCTTTAGAGCTTTTGTTCCACTTCCTTTTTTATTTATAGAAGTTTCTACATTAAATTTTTTTGCAAAAGCTTTAGTAAGTTCAATTGTAAAAGCATTTCTTGTAATTCCACAACCATTTACCCTGAAGATATCAGAAGATGCAAAAGCATTCATATGTAACAAAGTCATTATGATTAAAAGTATTTTTTTCATTCTTTATTTTCCTATATTTTTTAATAAA
>CAZHBU010000012.1:38333-39764 GCA_964530865.1 uncultured Sulfurospirillum sp. | reverse complement strand
AATCAACTTTGTGATAAGGTTTTAGTTTTAGATTATGGAAAGACTATATTTGAAGGAAAGCCCGCTGATGCTATAAAGGACAAAGAAGTAGTTACTGCGTATTTAGGAGATTTTGCTCATGATTAATGTTAAAGACTTACATGTATATTATGGTTTGATTGAAGCCGTAAAAGGCATAGATTTTAAGGTAGATGAGGGGCAAATAGTATCTCTTATAGGCTCAAATGGCGCAGGAAAAACTTCAACACTGGAAGCTCTTTTAAATAGTGTAAAAAAAACGGGCGAAATAAGCTTTAGTGGGTATGATACAGTTAATCATAAAACTCACACATTAGTTCAACGGGGACTTGCACTTGTTCCTGAGGGAAGAAGAGTTTTTATAAACTTAACTGTTGAAGACAACCTTCGTATGGGTGCTTTTAACAATGATGAAAACTATGAACGCCTAAAAGACGTTATGTATGAACTTTTTCCACGAATAAAAGAGAAGAGACAACAAATGGCAGGAACTCTTAGTGGCGGTGAACAGCAGATGCTTGCGATTAGTCGAGCTCTTATGAGTGAACCAAAACTTCTTATGCTTGATGAGCCTAGTCTTGGACTTGCTCCAAAGATAGTTGGAGAAGTTTTTGAAACTATTACAAAATTAAAAGAGGAAGGCATCACAATTTTACTCGTAGAGCAAAACGCTTTTGCAGCTCTTAGAATCTCAGACTATGCTTATGTTCTTGAAAATGGGAAAATAGCAATGGAAGGCATCGCAAAAGATATGATAGGCGATGATGAAATCCGTAAAAAATATCTTGGTGGTTAGAGAAATCTAACCCCAAATCTCTCTTGACCCAAATCACAGCTTTTTGTGACGACTTTAGTTAAACTTTTGATTGAAGTATTTAATATATATTTACATAACTTAGATATTATAAATTAGAATTTTCTATCACAAAGGGGTTTTATGGAGTCTTTTTTAAAAAGCATTCTTTCAATGAAAATGGCGGTTATTTTTTTACTTATATTTGCAACGGCTAGTGGGGTTGCTACTTTTATTGAGAATGATTTTGGTGTAGCAGGCAGTTGGTCTGTAGTTTATACTACAACTTGGTTTGAAGCAGTTCAAATTATGTTGGGGCTAATGATAGTCTATAACATGTTTAAATATAATATTTTTCAAAAAAAGAAAATTCCTTCATTGATGTTTCACTTAGGTTTTGTTGTTATATTGATTGGCTCAGGAATAACAAGATACATGGGGTATGAAGGCACACTTCATATACGAGAAGGTAAAACTGAAAATAGAGTTGTTTCAGGGGAGTCTTTTATCATGGCACATGCAAAAAAAGACAACAAAGTATATAGTGTTGCAAAAAAGAAAATTATCTCATCAATAGGTTCAAATGATTTTTCAATGAGTTTAGATGTTGATGGCGATGA
>CAZHBU010000012.1:35455-38233 GCA_964530865.1 uncultured Sulfurospirillum sp. | reverse complement strand
CGAAATCTTTCTGCTGTCATAGTTGATGTTACTTTTAAGGGTGAGACTAAAGAAATAGCTATGTACGGCATGGGGAAAGGCTCTAAGGGTTATACCAAATCAGTTAGCATTGCTGGAACTGATTTTGATTTAGAATGGGGTTCACAGATATTTGAACTGCCTTTTGTTGTTAAACTGAATGATTTTCAACTTGACCGTTATCCTGGATCAAGTTCACCTATGTCGTATGCTAGTGAGATAGAGATAATAGATGAGGCAAAAGACGTAAATTTGCCATATAGAGTCTATATGAATCATGTTTTAGATTATGATGGATTTAGATTTTTTCAAAGCTCTTACGATACAGATGAGATGGGAACAATACTTTCAGTCAATAGTGACCCAGGAAAATGGCCAACGTATCTAGGCTATATAATGCTTACTTTAGGTCTATTACTAAACGTTTTAAATCCTAAAAGTCGTTTTAGAAAACTTGCAGGGATGATTCAAAAAGATATGGATAAAATAAAATCAACAATAGTCGCATTTTTGATGGTATTTGGGATGCTTCAAGCAGGAGAGTTACAAGCCAATGAAAATGCACTTAATTTTCTCAAAAAATATGATAAATCTCATGCTGATAAGTTTGGAGAGATACTAGTTCAAAGTGCAGATGGCAGAATAAAACCTATAGATACTATCTCAACAGAGGTACTAAATAAAGTATATAGAAAATCAAGCTTTAAAGGTATGAGCGCAAATCAAGTCATATTAAGTATGATGGCAAGCCCAGGTGAATGGCAAGTGCAACCCATGATACACGTTTTTCATCCAGAATTAAAAAAACTTTTAGGTGTTGCTCCAAATCAGAAAAAAGCGACTTTTAATGACTTTTTTAATAAAGAAGGAAAACATACTTATAAACTTCAAAAGTATTCAGAAGAGGCAAATAGAAAAAAACCGGCTTTAAGAACACAGTTTGATAAAGATGTTATAAAAGTAGATGAGCGAGTCAATATCTGTTATTATGTGTATACAGGGGAGATTTTTAAAATGATTCCAAAGATAGGTGACCCTGATCATAAATGGTATAGTCCAAAAACTGCAATTTCACTTTTTAGTGATAGTGAAAGTAGTGATATACGTTCCCTTCTAGCAGGATATTTTGATGCTATTACAAAAGGTTTAGAGAGTGGTAACTGGAGTGATGCAGATAGTGCAGCCGAAAAGATAAAATCATATCAAGAGCAATATGCATCTGATATCATGCCTAGTCCAAGTCGTATTAGTGCAGAGATGTTTTTTAACAAAGCAGCACTTTTTCAAAAACTTATACCAGTTTATCTGTTAAGCGGATTGCTACTACTGTTTGCAATTTTTTCAAAAATGGTTAAACCAACAATATCATTAAAAATAGTAACTAAAGTTGTATTTGGTATAACTTTTCTTGCATTTTTGGTACATACTTTTGGATTAGGATTAAGATGGTATATAGCTCAGCATGCTCCTTGGAGTGATGGCTATGAGTCCATGATATATATTGCTTGGTCCCTTACTCTTGCTGGACTATTTTTCTCAAGACAATCTATAGTATCTTTAGCCTTAACAGGTATACTTTCAGGTGTGACCCTATTTGTTGCACATCTTAGTTGGATGGATGCACAAATAACAACACTAGTACCTGTTTTAAAGTCATATTGGCTCAACATACATGTATCTGTTATAACTGCTAGTTATGGCTTCTTAGCACTGTGTGCATTGCTTGGTTTCTTTACATTGATACTTTTTACTATCAAAAAAACAAATCAAAAATCAAAACGTAATGATGAAATAGATAGAAATATAGTAGAAGCAACAAGAATCAACGAAATGGCAATGATTCTTGGTCTTAGTCTGCTTACTGTTGGAAACTTCCTTGGTGGAGTATGGGCAAATGAGTCATGGGGAAGATATTGGGGTTGGGATCCTAAAGAGACATGGGCATTGGTGTCAATATTGATTTATGCTGCTATAGTTCATATTAGATTTATAAAAGGGCTTAACAATCAGTTTGCATTTGCAGTAGCATCTACTGTCGCATTTGCTTCTATTATTATGACATATTTTGGAGTAAACTTTTATCTTTCAGGAATGCACTCGTATGCTTCAGGAGACCCAGTTCCTATTCCTGTATTTGTATACTATACAGTTGCAGTTGTTTTTGCTGTAATTGCTTTAGCGTGGAGAAATAGAAACTTATCTAAAACACTTTAGTACAAAAGGGGACTTTTAAAGTCCCCTTTGCTATAATGGGACATAAAGGTTGAAAAGTGGAAAAAGGTCTTATAGTATCTCTTATAGTTGCTCTGTTGATTATTGTAATTTTGGTTTTAGTTGTTATTGTTTCATCTATGGGCAAAAAAACAAAAAAAGTTAAAGTTGTCAAAAAAAATGGCATTGTAAAGGGACGAAAATATACTATTGAAGATATGGTAGAACTAGCTGCAAATAGAAATACAACCAAAAATGATTTAACAAATGCTATTTTAAAAGTTTCTAAAGAGTTTATTTTTCCATCTAAAACAAAGGGTAAAATGCCCAAAGGTATAAAAATATATTTAAACTTCGTACTTCTAATAGCAAGCCATAAAAAAGCAGATGCAAAGCTTATAGCTTTTATGAATACAACACTAAAAAAAGTAAATAAAGATTATTCAACAGAGATAGATATATATGAAAATGAAGGTCTAAAACAGAGGATGCATAGGGCATAATTACTATTGAAGATGCATGGTGATCCCAAGGAGATTTGAACTCCTG
>CAZHBU010000012.1:31512-35355 GCA_964530865.1 uncultured Sulfurospirillum sp. | reverse complement strand
AAAAATGGTGTCCTGTGTTGGATTCGAACCAACGGCCACTTCCTTAAAAGGGAAATGCTCTACCAGCTGAGCTAACAAGACATATTTTAAATACAAAAAAATCCTAAATTTAAACTGTCATCTTTTAAATTTAGATATGATTTTTTGAAAAGTATCATGGCGCGGCGGACGAGACTCGAACTCGCGACCTCCGGCGTGACAGGCCAGCATTCTAACCAACTAAACTACCGCCGCGCATGAAAAATGGTGGTCGCTACAAGACTCGAACTTGTGACATCCACCTTGTAAGGGTGGCGCTCTACCAACTGAGCTAAGCGACCGATAATTAAAATTTTTTGTCCAGGATCATATTACAAATAACTAAAAAATGGCGACCCCTAGGGGATTTGAACCCCTGTTACCGCCGTGAAAGGGCGGGGTCCTGGACCACTAGACGAAGGGGTCGCACAAAAAAATGGTGTCCTGTGTTGGATTCGAACCAACGGCCACTTCCTTAAAAGGGAAATGCTCTACCAGCTGAGCTAACAAGACACTTATTTAGTTACTCTATCTCGTAATGAGGTTGAAATTATAGACAAATAAATGCCATTTGTCAAGAGCTTTTTGAACTTTTTTTCAAATTTAGAAAAAAACCTCTTTGCCTACATGTAAAAGAAGTCTAAGTGCATGATATGAACTTTGTTTTTGAATGTAGTGTCTATCACCTTGTAGTAGGATTCTCTCCACCAAAACTTCTCCATTTTTAGCTCTTGCACCAACAAAAACTGTGCCTACTGGTTTTGATTCAGTTCCCCCATCTGGTCCTGCTATTCCACTAGTTGCCATTGCAAAATCTGATGAACTTCTTTTTAAAATTCCCTCAAGCATTTCTCTTATACAAAGTTCGCTTACTGCTCCATAGCTTTTAAAAGTATCATCACTAACACCTAGCCATGTTTTTTTAATGCTATTTGAGTAACTAACAATACTCCCTTTAAAAACTTTAGATGAACCACTTACGCTTGTTAACATGGAAGCTATTCCACCACCAGTGCAGCTCTCTGCAACACTTACTGTCTTGTTTGCATTGGCAAGTGAGTCTACTATGTGAGTTAAAACGTCACCATTGGCTATAAATTTATCTGGAAAGAGAGATTTTACAGATTTTAAAAAGAACTCTAAATTTCCATATTTATATGTTGTTGCCTCTATAAAACTCCAACCTTCAACTATAGACGTAGAAGTTAGTTTCACTTCATGTGTATCAGCTAAAGGAGCTAAAAGTATTTTTGTCGAATCTTCATCTAAACCTATGAGAGAAAAAATAGTCGAGTTTTCTTTACATGTAAGAAGTATTTGAGGCAGTTTTTCATTCTCTTTTGCTCTAATTATATTGACTTGTTTCCCGTTATAGTGCATTATATAAGAGTTATCACAGTATTGGGTAGATTTTGATGGAATGAGTGTGTTCTCCTTTAACTCTAAAACATCTTCATTAAGTGTAGATACGATTTTTCCAATTAGATTGAAGCTATCATCTGAAGCAACTATGATTGATTGGTCTGATTGATTTATGATGTTTTCTAAACTCTCAAAAAGATGACTTTCATTTTTTTCAAGAAATATTTTTTGATTAGGAGTCTCTACATGTAAAGATACTTCGGAATCAATATATTCTAAAAATAGTTTGTTTATCTTTAGTGATTTTCCTACGATTATAAGGGTAGTTGCCATTCATAACCTTTTTTGTTTATTATATCATAAGTAGCTTTTGGATATAATCGCATAATTTTATAAAACAACAGGAAACTAAATGGATTACAAAGATACCTTGCTCCTACCAAAAACTGGATTTTCTATGAGAGGAAATCTCCCACAAAATGAGCCAAAGCGTTATGCTAGCTGGTTTAAAGATGAAACTGCTTATAACAAGATGAAAGCAAACCGTACAGATGCTAAAAAACAATTCATTCTTCATGATGGACCTCCGTATGCAAACGGACATATACACATTGGTCATGCACTTAACAAGATTTTAAAAGACATTATTGTTAAAACTCACTACTTTTTTGGTGAAGAAGTTAGATACGTTCCTGGTTGGGACTGTCATGGACTTCCAATCGAGCAACAAGTTGAGAAGAAGATAGGCAAGAGTAAAAAAGAGAGTATGCCAAAGAGTGAGCTTAGAGAGCTTTGTCGTGAGCATGCAAGAAAGTTTATAGATATACAAAGAGAAGAGTTTAAATCTCTTGGAGTTATAGGGGATTGGAAAAATCCGTATATGACAATGAAGTTTGAGTTTGAAGCTGACATTTATAGAGCTTTGTGTGAAGTGGCAAAAAAAGGACTTCTAATAGAAAGAAGCAAACCAGTTTACTGGTCATGGGCTGCAAGAACTGCTTTAGCTGATGCTGAGATTGAGTATGAAGATAAAGAAGATTACTCTATTTACGTTGCATACCCACTTCAAGATGAGGCGTTAAAAGCTTTACATGTAGAGAGTGCAAGTGTTATTATTTGGACTACAACTCCTTGGACGCTTCCTGCAAATATGGCTATAAGTTTTAATCCTGAAGAGGATTATGCTTTAACAACAGATGGTTTTGTTGTTGCACGTGCACTTCATGAGAGCTTGTTAGAACAAGAAGTAATTAAAGGTGAAATAGTAAAAACTTTCAAAGCAGAAGTTTTTGAAAACATGAAAGCAAAAAGCCCACTAAATGGAAGAGATTCACTTCTGATTTTAGGTGAGCATGTAACAATGGATGGCGGAAGTGGTTGTGTTCATACTGCTCCTGGACATGGTGAAGATGATTACCGTGTTGGTTTAAAGTATGGTTTAGAAGTTATGATGCCTGTTGATGAGAGAGGTTGTTATGACTTGACTGTTGTAAGGGAAAAACTTCTTCCTGACCCTGAGAGTTTTGTAAATGAGCATATTTTCAAAGCAAATGAGAGAATTTTAGAGCTTCTTGGTGATAGCCTACTAAAATGTTCAAAGTTTACTCACTCATACCCATTTTGTTGGAGAACTCACAAGCCTGTAATCTACAGAGCGACTAGACAGTGGTTTATAGCGATGGATGAGAAAACAGATGGTAGAGATACTCTAAGAGAGATGGCAAAAGAAAACATCTCTAAAGTAAAATTTTACCCTGAGAGTGGAATCAACCGTCTTGGAACGATGATAGAAAATCGTCCAGACTGGTGCATAAGTCGTCAAAGAGATTGGGGAGTTCCTATTGCCTTTTTTAGAGACAAAACGACTGGTGAGCCTATCTTTGATGAAAAAGTATTGAACTATGTAGCTATGATATTTGAAAAGCATGGCGCAGATGCTTGGTGGAGTATGGACATAAAAGACCTGCTTTACCCAGGAAGTGGCTACAACCCTGAGAACCTTGAAAAAGTAATGGATATTTTAGATGTATGGTTCGATAGTGGCAGCACGTGGAAAGCAGTTTTAGAATCACGTGAGTACGATAGTGGCTCGTACCCAGCTAGTATGTACTTAGAAGGTAGTGACCAACATCGTGGTTGGTTTCAAAGCTCACTTTTAGTTTCAACTGCAGCTCGTGGAATTGCTCCATATAGCAAAGTACTAACACACGGATTTACTGTTGACGCTAAGGGCGAAAAGATGAGTAAGTCTAAAGGTAACGTAATTGCACCAGAAAAAATAGCAAAGCAGTATGGTGTTGAAATACTTCGTCTTTGGGTAGCTGTCAGTGAGTATACTACGGACTTGAAGATAAGTGATGGTATTTTAAAGCAAGTTAGTGAGCAGTACAGAAAAATTAGAAATACATGTAGATTTTTACTTGCAAACTGTGAAGGGCTTGAGACAATTCTTCCTTATGAGAA
>CAZHBU010000012.1:27444-31412 GCA_964530865.1 uncultured Sulfurospirillum sp. | reverse complement strand
ATTGCTCCTACTTTGACTTATACAGTTGATGAGATTTTAGAATACGCTCCAAAAATCTTAAAAGAAGAGCTGAATGATGTTTTTGATATGACTTATACTCCTATGGACGAAGTTGAAGTAGAGTTTGATGCAAAGTATATGATGGAAGCTAGAGAGAAGTTTTTTGAAATCATAGATGGTATGAAAAAAGAAAAAATCATCAAATCAACTCTAGAGCTTGACTTGGTAACAACTTCAAAAATGTTACTAGATATGAACTCAACTGATGCCCAAGATTGGTTTACATGTAGCGCAGTTGTTGCAAGTGCAAGTGGCGAAGAGATGGGAAGCTTTACTCTTGGTGAAGATAAGTACACAATAGTAAAAGCGTCTGCTCACAAGTGTCCAAGATGTTGGAAATTTAAGGCAGAAGTAGAAGAGGGGCTTTGTAAAAGATGTGATGAGGTTGTAAATGCCTAGTTTGTCTCAACCAGTTAGTATGAGTTTTATACTCTCTACTATTGGGGTGATTGTGGCTCTCTCTATAGTAAGTATTGTTTTAGTAAAATTGAAAAAGGTGCAGTAGATGGTAACTTTAAAAGAGGCTTTAAAGCTTGATAAAGATGGTATAAAAGCATTAAGAGAAAATTTAAAGAAAAAAATTGAAGAGAAAAAAGAGATTGGTGCTTATGTAGAGCAACTTCAAGGCTTAAAGATTTCAGAGCTTGGAGAGGGAATCCCAATCGCTATAAAAGATAACATCCAAGTAACAGGATGGAGTGTAACGAGTGGCTCAAACATACTTCAAGGTTACGTTGCTCCATACAATGCAACTGTCATTGACAATATGCTTTCAAACGGATTAGCTCCATTTGGTAGAGCAAATATGGATGAGTTTGCAATGGGTAGTTCAACTGAGAGCTCGTTTTATGGAAAGACTCTGAATCCGCATAACACCTCTTGTGTTCCTGGTGGAAGTAGTGGTGGAAGTGCTGCCGCAGTTGCTGCAGGAATTGCAGTCGCTGCTTTAGGAAGTGATACAGGTGGAAGTATCCGTCAACCTGCTGCTTTTTGTGGTTGTGTTGGGATGAAACCAACTTATGGAAAAGTTAGTCGTTATGGTCTTGCATCGTATTCAAGTTCACTTGACCAGATTGGTCCTATTACTCAAAATGTTGAAGATGCGGCAATACTCTATGACATCATCGCTGGACATGAAATAAGGGATTCAACTAGTGCGAACGAGGCACACGAAAAGGTAAGTGATAAGCTTAATGGTGAAAGAAAACTTACAATAGCAGTTATAGAGAACTATCTTGAAGAGACCGATGAAGATGTAAAAAAGGTCACAAAAGAGGCTATAAAATCTCTTGAAGATGCTGGACATAAAATAGTATATAAGAGTTTAACTAACTCAAAATATGACATCGCAGCTTACTATGTAATCGCGGCAGCTGAAGCAAGTGCAAACTTTAGTCGTTATGATGGTGTAAGATATGGAAACCGTGCAGATGCAGATAGTTTGAAAGAGATGTACTTTAAAACTAGAAGTGAAGGTTTTGGCGAAGAGGTAAAAAGAAGAATTTTGCTTGGAACTTTTGTTCTTAGTAGTGGTTATTATGATGCTTACTACATTAAAGCACAAAAGGCTAGACACTTTATAAAATCAGAGTTTGAGAAGATTTTGAATGAAGCAGATTTGATTTTTGCTCCAGTAACTCCAACTAGTGCGTTTGAGTTTGGAAGCAAGAGTGACCCACTTGAGATGTATTTGCAAGATATTTATACTATTAGTGTAAACTTAGCAGGTCTTCCAGCTATCTCTGTTCCTATTGGATGTGACAGTAAAAATATGCCAATTGGTGCTCAGTTTGTAGCACAGGCATATGGTGAGCAGGTACTATTTGATGGTGCTATGAGTTTAGAAAAAATATTAAAAAAATAAGGGGATTGTTGTATGAAAATTAGAAAAAAAGCGTTGACGTTTGAAGATATATTATTGGTTCCTAAGTATTCTGAAATACTCCCTAGAGAAGTAGATATAAAAAGTAAGTTTAGTAAAAATGTAACCCTAAATGCTCCTTTAGTTTCGGCTGCGATGGACACAGTTACAGAACACCGTGCTGCGATTATGATGGCAAGACTTGGTGGTCTTGGAATCATACATAAAAATATGGATATTGAAGCACAAGCAAGAGAGATAAGACGCGTTAAGAAGAGTGAGAGTGGAATTATAATTGACCCTATCTCAGTTTTAGCAAATGCTACTATAAAAGAGGCTCTTGGTTTGATGAAAGAGTACAGAATTTCTGGTGTTCCTGTTGTTGATGAGAAAAACACTCTTATAGGAATTTTGACAAATAGAGATTTAAGATTTGAAATTGATTTTGATAAAAAAGTAGCTCAAGCTATGACTGTAATGCCTTTGATAACTGTTAGAAAAGGTACAACGCTAGATGAAGCTGAGGCAATTTTTAGAACAAATAAAGTAGAAAAACTTCCTGTTGTTGGAGAAAACAATCAACTCGAAGGACTTATAACAATAAAAGATTTGAAAAAACGTGTAGAATACCCAAATGCAAACAAAGATGACTTTGGTCGTTTAAGAGTTGGAGCCGCTATTGGTGTTGGTCAACTTGACCGTGCTGAGGCACTTGTTCAAGCTGGTGTTGATGTTTTAGTTTTAGACTCTGCTCATGGACACTCAAAAGGTATCATGGATACAGTTAAAAAAATCAAAGAGACACTTGATGTTGACGTAGTAGCTGGAAATATTGCTACTAAAGAGGCTGCTGAAGCTTTAATTGAAGTTGGAGCAGATGGAGTTAAAGTAGGAATTGGACCTGGAAGTATCTGTACAACAAGAATCGTTGCTGGTGTTGGTGTTCCTCAAATAAGTGCTATCGAAGAGTGTGCTGAAGTTGGAAGAAAGCATGGGGTTCCTATTACTGCTGATGGTGGAATTAAGTACTCTGGAGATGTTGCAAAGGCTTTGGCAGTTGGTGCTAGTTGTGTTATGATTGGAAGTCTGTTAGCTGGAACTCATGAGAGTCCTGGAGAGCTTATCACTTATCAAGGTCGTCAGTTTAAGACTTACCGTGGCATGGGAAGTATTGGGGCTATGACAAAAGGTAGTACTGATAGGTACTTTCAAGAGGGAACTGCAGCTGATAAGCTAGTACCAGAGGGAATTGAAGGACGTGTTCCTTATGTTGGTGGTGTTAAAGATGTTGTTCATCAACTTCTTGGAGGACTAAGAAGTTCTATGGGTTATGTTGGAGCTAAAGATATTGCTGATTATCAAGATAGAGCAGAGTTTGTAGAGATAACAACAGCAGGACTTAAAGAGAGTCATGTTCACGATGTTATCATTACTCATGAAGCACCAAATTATAGAGTAAACTAATGACGGTAAATACTGCAATAGAGTATTTTGATGAACCACTTTCATTAGAGAGTGGTCGTATACTTGATTCGTTTAAACTTGCTTATGAGACGTATGGTGAGTTAAATGAAGACAAATCTAATGCTATTGTAGTGTTTCACGCTTTGACGGGTTCTCACCATGCGGCTGGTCGTTATGAGGGTGACAAGAAGTCTGGTTGGTGGAATCCTCTTATAGGTGATGGAAAGGTGGTAGATACTACTAAGTATTTTGCTATCTGTGTCAATGTCCTTGGTAGCTGTTTTGGTTCAAGTGGACCTATGAGTGACGAAGATCCTTTGAGGTTGAAGTTCCCTGTTATCACTATAAGTGATATGATAAAAGCACAGATGAAACTCTTTAAAAGACTTGGTATAGAGAAAGCTCATGCTATTTTAGGTGGTTCTATGGGTGGTATGCAAGCTCTTTGTGTTGCTGTTGAATATCCTACATTTACAAAACGAGTTATCTCTATCGCTTCTACTTATGCAACTCAAGCTTGGGCGATTGCATTTAATCGTTTGGCGATGGAGGGCATTGTAAATGACCCAAGATTTAAAAATGG
>CAZHBU010000012.1:0-27344 GCA_964530865.1 uncultured Sulfurospirillum sp. | reverse complement strand
GATTCGTTAGAACACTCACTTCACCACATCAAATCGAAATTGACTCTTATAGCTTTCAAAGAAGATAAACTTTTTCGTCCAAAAGAGATGGAAGAAATAAGAGATACTTTAGTAAATCTTGGACGTGGAAACGAAGTAGACTATGTTTGCATAGATAGTGACTACGGACACGATGCATTTTTGATAGAGTATGATAAATTTGATTTTTATGTAGAGAAGGCTTTAAAATAATCAAAAGGAGATTTAGTGGGTTTATCAATAGTAGGGCTTATAATTTTATCTTTTTGGATTTATGCATTACAAAATAGAGTTTCAGATCTTGAAAAAATAGTAAAAAATTCCAAGAATAGCTTAGTTAAAAAACCAATTAGTAGCAAGCAGGAAGTTAGCTTTATAGAGAAAACAACAAGCAAACAAGAGTGGCCTGTAACTCCAAGAGAAGAGACTTTAAAGATATTTGGTAAATTACCAAAAGAACAGAATCAAAAATCTAAAGAGCCTTCAAAAGTGGTACAATTTTTAACAAATTATTTTACAACAGGCAATTTATTGGTAAGAATTGGTAGTGTAGTTCTGTTTTTTGGGTTGGCCTTTTTAGCAAAATATGCAGCAGAACATAGTGTTATTAGCATTGAAATAAGATTGTTATTTATAGCGATGTTAGCTATAGTTTTAGTTGCCTTGGGTTGGCGATTAAAGAACAGAGAAGGTGCTTATGGGGAGGTACTTCAAGGACTAGGTATTGCTATGTTTTATCTAGTTATCTATGTAGCTTCTAAATTTTATGCTCTCTTGTCTTTTGACATTGCTTTTGTTTTGATGCTAATAGTAGTTGTTATAGGCTCTATTTTAGCAGTAATTCAAAATGCTTTACCTTTGGCTATATTTTCTATAGTAGGCGGTTTTTTAGTGCCTATTTTGACTGCTAGTGACAGCGGTTCACATGTCGTTCTTTTTAGTTACTATGCACTTCTTAATTTTGGTATTTTTATACAAGCTTGGTATAGATCGTGGCGTTTGCTCAATGTAGTAGGGTTTATTTTTACTTTTGTAATAGCTACTGCATGGGGAGTTTTACAGTATGAACCAGACCTATTTGTTACTACTGAACCATTTTTAATACTCTTTTTTATGATGTATTTGACAATTTCTATACTTTTTACTCTTAAACACTCATTTGAACTAAAGAATTTTATAGATGGAACTTTAGTTTTTGGTCTTCCTATGGTAGTTTTCCCTCTTCAAGTTAATTTAGTTCAACATTTTCAGTATGCAGAAGCTTTAAGTGCCATAATCTTAGGTGTACTATATATTACTTTATCGCAAGTGTTTAAAAACAATAAAAAAACAGATTTTTTAGCACAAGTATTTTTACTTCTTGGTGTCATTTTCTTTACAATTTCAATACCATATATATTTGATGCAGATTTAAGTGCGGCATTATGGTCAATGGAAGGTTGTGTTGCTGTATGGATTGCACTAAGACAAAAGAGGGTATATTCAAGGTATCTAGCAGAGATACTATTGCTTGTATCTGCTTTTATATACCCTTACTCAGTACAAAGATATGGTTTCACTTCCTTTGAATACTTAGGTTATATTATAGTAATTGTATCAGTATTTATGGCTTCATATTTTTTGAATAAAAATAAAAAACAACTTAGCGATTTAGATATGCATATTGATATAGTTTTTCTAGGCATATCAACTGTGCTGTGGTTTTTTAGCACTCCAATAGAGTTGATGAAATTTAATATTTCCTATTCTAATTCACTATTATTTTCTCTTTTTATTGTAGGATGTATGTTTTATTTAGCAGTAAAATACTTAAATTACAACTTATTAATTAAAGTTTTACAATTCTATTTACCTATAGGAGTAGTCTTGTTTTATATGAATATTTTTCAAACTTTTCATCCGTTTGAAGGATTTGGATTCATTATCATAGGCTCTTTTTTCATGTTTAACTATTTTCTTTTATATCAATATGACAAGACTTGGGAGTATGTAAAACAGATGCATATTTTAAGTATTTGGTTTGTTGCTACTGTTTTAATATTTGAAGTAATGCATTTTGCACGAGTTCTACATGTAAGCAATAGTATGCTTATCATAAGTATGGCGATAGTACCTTTGGTTTTTTCTGTTGTTTTGCTTACTTTTAAACAGTATGGAATTTGGTTGGAAAAGTATAGAGAAGATTATTGGTTTACAGCTACAGGTGGGTTTGTATTTACTCTTATTTTGTGGGAATTAAAAGCCTTTAGTATGCCACCTGATTTTGATATATTTATTTATATTCCTTTGTTAAATCCTATTGATATAATGCAATCTTTAGTACTTTTTATTTTCTCTTTGTGGATATATCGCAATAAAAATATTTTGTTGTATAATAACAAAATATTTTTATATAATTTATTGGCTTTGATGAGTGTAATATTTTTTACTGTAGTTTTTGCTCGAAGTATTTATGTGTATAGAAGCGTTAGTTACGATATAGCCTCCTTATGGAGTGATATATATTTTCAAACAGGACTTTCAATACTTTGGAGCATCATAGCAATCATAGCAATGTTTATATCTAAAAAATATGATAATCGTCCTGCTTGGTTGGCTGGTTTTGGACTACTAGTAGTTGTTGTTTTAAAACTATTTTTTGTAGAACTTGCTAGTTCAGGAACAATAGAGAGGATAGTATCATTTATTATAGTAGGTTCATTACTATTGCTTATAGGTTATTTTGTGCCTCTACCGCCAAGTAAAGATGTTGTTAGTAAAAAGGAGAAAAAAAATGAGTTTTGAAAAAAAATTAGAAGATGCTAAAAAAGTTTTAGAAGAGTTATCTAACCCAGAAATAAGTTTGGCTGATGGTATGAAAAAGTATAAAGATGGCTTGAAGCTTTTGCAAGAGGCTACAAAGATGATTGAAGATGCAAAGTTGGAGTATACTACTTTGCAGGAGCAAAAATGAAAATAGCTGCTCTTCAGCTGTCAACTTTGCCTATGAGTAGTTCAAAGCTTGACTACTACTTTAGAATTTGTAAGAAAAAAGATGTTGAGCTTATGTTACTTAGTGAGTATGCGCTCAATAGCTTTTTTAAGGAGCTTGAAACTACTCCTATTAGTATGATTAAAGAGCAGTCAAATCACAAGATAAATGCTTTGAAAGAGTTATGTGCGAAGTATGACATAAATGTTGTAGCACCTATCATACATGTAAAGGGAAAATCTCTTTATAAGTCAACTGCAAAGATAACTGCTAAATCTATCTCATACTATGATCAACAGTTTCTTATAAACTATAAGCATTGGAATGAAGAGAAGTTTTTTGATAACGAGATAAAAGAGTTTAATTTGCCTTCATTTAGCCTAAATGGCGTGAAGTTTGGAGTTATCAATGGCTTTGAATTGCACTTTGATATTGCTTTTAGTCAAGTTATGAAGAAGGGAATTGATGTACTATTGTGTCCATCAGCATCAACTTTTGATTCGTCTGCACGTTGGATTGAGTTACTAAAGATGAGAGCTTTTACAAATAGTGTTTATATTCTTCGTTCAAATCGTGTTGGAACTTATAAATATGGCAATGAAGAGTGGAACTTTTATGGTCATAGTAACCTTGTATCACCTTGGGGTGAAGTTGAGCTAACTCTAGGAAGTCATGAAGAGATCCTTATAGTAGAAATCTGTAAAGATGAAGTAAATGAAGCAAGAAAGAGTTGGGGTTGGAAAAAAGCATTAACAAAGAGAGGATATTAAAATGACAAATTCTGTGCAAGGCACTAGCTTTAGTGAGAGGAATTTAACTTGGACTTTGTTCAAGTTAAAGGAGAAGTAAGATGCTCGAATATTTTCATAGACAAGTACAACTTTGGGGTGAAGAGACACAAAGAAGTCTTCAAGATAAAACGATTGTTATTATAGGTTGTGGAGGTCTAGGAAGTTCACTTGCCATTGGGCTTGGGGGCACTGGAATTGGTCATGTTCATTTAGTAGATTTTGATGAAGTAAGTGTTCACAATATACATCGTCAAATTGCTTTTAAAGTTGGTGATGAGGGTAAGTTTAAATCTGAAATAGTAGGAGAACTACTTGAACAGAGGTGTCCATTTGTGAAAACCACTGTACATGTAAACAGTTTTGAAGAATTTGCACAAAAAGGCATGGAAGTTGACCTTATCATAGATGGAACTGATAATCTTCCAGTTCGTGCAGAGATAGACAAGTATGCAAAAAAGACAAATACTCCATGGATATACGGCTCAGTAGAAGCTTTTAATGGACAAGTTTGTTTCTTTGAAAAGAGTGGTTTTGGAGCATTTAAAATAAAGAAAAAAACTCCTGCTGGAATTGCTGCACCTATTGTAATGCATATTGCATCACTTCAAGCAAATCTTGCACTTCGTTATCTTGCAGGACTTAGTGTTAAAAAAGATTTTTTATACTATCTTTATATCAATGACGAAGGAGAGTTAATAACTCAAAAGTTTGGGATGCCAATATAATTTGGTATAATAGACTTCTTGCAAAACTCCTGATAGTCTCAAAGGATGTAGAAGTCTAATAAATAAAAAAGGAGGTCATATTATGATAAGAGAAGTGATAAGACCACAAGACAGTAGTATAACTATAAACATACCAAATAGCTATATTAATAGAGAAGTTGAATTTATTGTATTTCCTCTTGATGAGCAAGAAACACCTCAAAAAATAGATAAACAAGATATCTCTTCACTTGGCGGAAGTCTAAACAAATATGCAAATATATCTAAAATAGATTTGGAAGATAGCGCATGGGAAAAACATGTAACGGATAAATATAATATAATAAAAGCATTGATTATATTCGCTGACAAAAATTTAGATTTTGTAGATTCTGTTTTATGTGCAAAATCAATAAAATATGAAGTAAAAACTTTTGATAAAAAACTTAACAAATGTATTGAAAATCACTCTATAAGCAAAGATTAAATTTAGAACTTATAAACATGATTGAATTCAAAAGTTTGGGATGCCAATATAGGCATCCTAGAATTTTATTGTTTAGAGATATATTTTGCTAATGCTTTTATGTCATTGTCACTCAAGTTAATAACTTGAGTTTTCATAATCATTTCATCTGATTCTTCAGGGTTTTTGTAGTATTTTATTTTTTCAATTAGAGTTTCCATACTCTGTCCACGTGCAACGTGATTTTTTCTATCAAGTGGAGCATTTTGAAATTTTGAGCCATGACAACTAACACATTTTTTTGCTAGAGTAGCACCATTTGATGCCGCGAACGATGCCGACGTTATAATCGCTAAGCTTATAGCAACAGTTAATTTTTTCATTGTAATCCTTTGAAGTTTGATTTTGTAATTTTTACATACAAAAATGAAATGAAAATGAAAATTAACAATTTATAAATAGAAAATATGTTAAAATAAGAAACTTATGTACATTAGGAAAACTAAATTGAATTTTGAACCATATCCATTTGAAAAACTAACTAAATTACTAGAAAATATAACACCATCTAAAGAGTTTGAACCTGTAGCTTTGACTATAGGTGAGCCTCAGTTTGAGACACCATTTTTCATACAAGATGAGCTTAAAAATAGTACAAAATTATTAAATAAATATCCAAAAACTTCTGGAGAGAGTTATCTTAAATGTGCTCAAATATCTTTTGTTAAGAAACGTTTTGGGGTTAAACTTCAAGATAGCGAGATAATTCCAACTTTTGGAACTCGTGAAGTACTTTTTAACTTTCCTCAGTTTTTATTGTTTGATATTAAAAATCCTGTTATCGCCTATACTAACCCCTTTTATCAGATTTATGAAGGAGCAGCAAAGGCTTGTAGAGCTAAAGTAGTTTATCTAAATCTTACAAAAGAAAATGGTTTTAAACCAGATATAAATTTAAAAGAGTTAAAAAATACAAACTTAGTAATTTTAAACTTTCCAAACAATCCTACAGCTTCAACTTTAAGTATTGAAGAGCTTGGTAAATGGGTAAAACTTGCACTTAAGTACGATTTTGTTCTTATGAATGATGAGTGTTATAGTGAACTTTATTGTGATGAAAAGCCTGTTTCTCTTCTTGAAGCTTCTTTACATGTAGATAATAAAAACTTTAAAAATGTGCTAGTTATAAACTCTATCTCTAAAAGAAGTTCAGCCCCTGGGCTTCGTTCTGGTTTTATTGCTGGGGATGAAGTGATTTTAAAAGAGTATATGAAGTATAGAACTTATGTGGGAGCAGCAACGCCCTTGCCACTTCAAAAAGCATCAGCTGCTGCTTGGAGTGATGAGTTACATGTAGAAAAATCAAGAGAAGTTTATAAGAAAAATTTAGAGCTCTCTTGTGAAATCTTAGGTGTAAAAAGAAGCAATGCTACTTTTTATGTTTGGCTTGAAGTTAAAGATGAGTTGGAGTTTACAAAAGGGCTTTATAAAAGTAAAAATGTCAAAGTTTTACCAGGGAGTTTTCTTGGACGCGAGGGAATAGGACGTGCTTATGTAAGGATAGCACTTGTCGAGAATAGTGAAAAAGCCAAAGAGGTTTTGACTCGTATAAGTGATTTTATGAAAGAGGAATTATCATGAAATCTATCCATTTTGTAGGCATTGGTGGAATTGGGCTTTCTGCATTAGCACGTTATCTAAAAAAAGAGAATTACACTATAAGTGGCTCGGATATACGAGAAACAAAGATAACAAAGTGTTTAGTAGGTGAGGGCATTGATGTATGCGTGCCTCATTGTGCTCAAAATATAAAAAATCAAGATTTAGTAATCTACTCAGCAGCTGTTAAAGATGACAATGTTGAACTAGTAGAGGCTAGAAAAAAAGGCATTGTAACACTTTCAAGAAAAGATGCTTTACCTTTCATACTTAAAGATAAAAGAGTTTTTTCAGTTGCAGGAGCACATGGAAAAAGTACAACAAGTGCGATTTTAGCGAGCATGGTTGATGGCTCAGTTATCATTGGAGCAGAGAGTAAACAGTTTGACACGAACATGTACTATAGACAAAGTAACAATATAATTTTTGAAGCAGATGAGAGTGATTCTAGCTTTTTAAACTCCAATCCTTACATAGCTATAGTCACAAACGCAGAGCCTGAGCATATGGAGTACTATAACTATGACTACGATAAATTTTATGAGGCCTATAGAACGTTTTTAAAGAGTGCAACTATACGTGTTATAAATGCAGAAGATGAGTTTTTAAGTACTCTTGATGATATGGATGCAATTCGTCTTTATCCTAGTCATGATATTAAAGAACTCAAAACTGTTATACGCAATGGCGAGCCATATACTTCCTTTATACTTAAAGATTTAGGTCGTTTTGAAGTGTGGGGTATTGGAGAGCATATTGCTCTTGATGCCTCTTTAGCAATACTTGCAAGTATAAACGAGATTGATTTAGAAACTTCAAGAGAGAAGATAAAGAACTATCGTGGTATAAAAAAGAGATTTGATATACTTGCAAAAAAAGATGGGTATGCACTCATAGATGATTATGGACATCATCCAACAGAAATAAAAGCTACGATGAATTCGGCTAAAGTTTATGCAAGCTTGCTTCACTTAGATAAAATTACAGCTATTTGGCAACCACATAAATACTCACGAACAATAGATAACTTAGAAGGTTTTGTAGAGTGTTTCAAAGGTGTTGATGAACTTGTTATAATGCCTGTTTGGAGTGCTGGAGAAGCTAAAAGAGATATAGACTTTGTGAAAGAGTTTAAAAAGTATAATCCAGAGTTTATAGGGAAGCTAACAAGAGTTGGGGATTTTATAGACTTAGATAATTTAAGAAAACTTGATTCTGGTTTAGTTATTGGCTTTGGTGCTGGTGACATTACATACCAACTTAGGGGTGCTTGATGCAGATAGTATTGTTTCTTATTTTTATACTGCTCGTTTTGTTGGTAGTAGTTAGTAAAAAGAACTCTTTTTCTAAAAATCAAAAAATTATAGTGACTAGCGTAATAGCTATTTTTGCTATAGCGATATATGTTTATGAAAGTAATATAGAAAGTAGTGCTGAGTACAATCGTGAAATGGTCAATGCTTTTAGACAAGGAAAAACTCTTACATGTAAAGAGTACGCAGTAGATAAAGAGAAATTTTTATATGTAAGTGGTACGCAAACTTTTGTACCAAAATCGAGCGAAACAACTTTGGAAGGTGTTATAGTTAGAGTCTCTACATGTAAAGCAGATTAATGACTAAATTGCTATCACAACTTGACCTGCAAGAGTACGTTTTATCTTACGAAAAATATCTTGCACGAAAAAAACCTCTCTTTTTAGAGGGGGATATCCATCTTCACCATAAACTTATAAGAGAGCTTTTTAATCATCAAAATATAAAGCCAATTCCTGAGCTTATGAGTTTGGACCATGCAATTGCTATCATGCAGAAGAGTGGCGTAATGCGACTTGAGGAGATATTTGCTTTTGTTCAGATAACAAGATACTTTAAGTACTTAAAAAAAGCACTTTTGAGTGAAAATTTGGCAAATTGGATGCTCAAGATTGACATACCAGAAAATCTTTTTGAGATATGTGATTATTTTGATGGAAAGGGAGAGTTTAAAAACTCTATTGATGAAACCTTCTCTTCCATAAGTAGAAGTTTACACCTCTTAAAAGAAGATATGAGTTTAGCTCTTAGACGAATAATGAGTGGGCAGAAAATAAGCTCATATTTAGTTGATAGGCAAGTTCACTATATAAACAATCAAGAAGCTCTTTTGGTTCGTGGTGGGTTTAATCATGTTTTAAAAGGTAGTGTTGTTGGGAGAAGTAGCGGGGGCTTTTTTTATGTAACTCCTGAAAATATTACAAAACTAAAGTCTAAACAGAGTGATTTGCTTGCTAAAAAAGAAGAGCTAGTTTATAAATACTGCAAGTCAATTTCAACTACATTTACAAAATCATTATTTTTCCTAAAGTTTATCAATAGAGAGTTTGATAGATTTGATGCTTATCAGGCAAGAGTTAGCTTCGCAAAAGATAGAGAGATGGAGTTTATTTTGCCAAAAAAAAGTCGAGCTATAAAACTAGAGAAGTTTTCTCACCCAGCTCTTAGTGACCCAAAACCAATAAGTCTTGATTTTACAAAACAAGTCTTGATGATAACTGGCGTAAATGCCGGTGGTAAGACTATGCTTTTAAAATCAATCCTAAGTGCAGCATTTCTTGCAAAATATCTTCTTCCTATGCACATAGATGCTTCAAAATCAACAATAGGGTCATTTAAAGAGTTGTTTGCCATACTAGATGATCCACAAAATGTCAAAAACGACATATCTACATTTGCAGGACGTATGACCCAATTTGCAGGGCTTTTTGGTAAACATGGAACTTTAGTTGGGGTTGATGAGATAGAACTAGGAACTGATGCAGATGAAGCGGCAAGTCTATTTAAGGTTATCATTGAAAAACTTATAGCTCGTGATATGAAAATAGTTATAACAACCCACCATAAAAGGCTTGCTTCACTTTTAGCAACCAATGAACAGGTAGAACTTTTAGCTGCTATTTATGATGAGAAAAACCAGAGACCAACTTATGGTTTTTTACAAGGTACTATTGGTAAAAGTTATGCTTTTGAAACAGCTTTAAGGTATGGAGTACCAGCTACTTTGGTAAGTGAGGCTAGAGAAGTATATGGAGATGATAAAGAAAAACTCAATGAGCTAATTCAAAAAAATATAGATTTAGAGCTGAAAATGAGAGAGCAATCTTCTAAATTAGAGAATGAACTTGATGAAATAAAACGATTAAAAACAAATCTCAAAGATGAGAGAGAAGAGCATAAAGATGAGTTTAATTCTTTAAAATCAAAGATGAGTTTTGAGTATACTAGAGCTATCAAAGAGGCAAAAGAGGCTATAAAAACAAAAGATTCTAAAGAGGCACATCGACATTTAAATAAGGCACATGAGTACAAAAAAGCAACACATAAACCTCACGAAAATGGACAGATAGCAATTCCACTTAAAGTTGGCGATACCATAAAATATAGTGGTTCTCGTGGACTTTTAAAGAGTATAAAAAAGAATCAAGCAACTATAGAGTGCGATGGCATGACACTTAGAGTGCCATTAGACTCACTAAAAAGAAGTGGTAATATGCCCAAAAAACCATCGAAAACTAGAATAACTATCTCAAAGCAAAATGCAAATTCAACTGTTGTGTTAGATCTTCATGGACAACGTGGCGATGAGGCTGTAGAAAATCTTGATAAGTTTATATCAGATGCCTTGATAAATGGTTACGAAGAGTTACATATATATCATGGTATAGGAACTGGGAAATTGGCTTATGCAGTAAGAGAATTTTTGAAGATTCATCCTAGCGTAGAGAGCTTTAAAGATGCTCCACCAAATCAAGGTGGTTTTGGTGCTACTTTAGTTAAATTGTAATCTTTTTGTAATTAGTGTATAATAGACTTCTTGCATAACCCCTTGTAATCTCAGAGGATTTAGAAGAAGTCTAATAATTAAATCTCATTACTTAGGTGTAACCTTGGATAAAAATAGCCCAGATTTTGATATAAATAGCTATTGTTTTGAGTTAGAAGAGGAAAATAAAGCACTCAAAGATAAGCTTTACGTTGATTCTTTAACTGGCTTACCAAATATGCTCTTATATTATAAAGATATACAAAATATACAAAATCCAAAAACCATCATAGTGGATATAGACGCTTTTAGTGAAATAAATGAGTATTATGGAAGAGATGTAGGTGATTTTGTTTTAAAAGAGATAGCTAAAACAATCAAAACTTATGCACTTAATGAAGATATGAAAACGTATAGAGTAGGCTCAGATGAGTTTTTACTTCTTGGGTCTGGTATACTTGACATAGAGAAGTATGAGAGAATGGCAAAAGAGATGGTTGTGCTTCTTAAAACAAATGAAATTGCTATACAAGAAATCGATGAAAATATCGTTATTGATTCTACAATAGGCTTTTGCTTAGAGGATAAAGATACTTTTAATAAAGCTACTATTGCATTGGAACATGCAAAAAAAGGACAGAGAGATTTTGCTTGCTATTTGCATGGTATGGAAAAAAAAAGTGAATATGAAGATAAATTGAAGTATGCAAAGCTTCTTAAAGGCGCTTTAGAACATGACAAAATCATACCTTATTATCAACCTATTTTGGATAGAGATGGCAATATCTTTAAGTATGAAACACTTGTACGTGTAGAAGATGAAGATGGTAAGATTATAAGTCCTGTTTTTTTTATGTCTACATCGAAAAAAGTAAGACTTTACTCTTTAATGACAAAGAAAATTATAGATAAAAGTTTTAGAGAAATATCAAAAACAGATAAAACTATATCAATAAATCTATTAGCAAGAGATATGATGGATGGTGACATAAGTAATCATATTATAAAGCAGATAAGAGAGTATGGAGTTGAAAAACAGATTGTATTTGAGATACTAGAAGATGAGAGTATAGAAAATCAAAGCAGAATTGAAAACTTTATAAACAAAGCAAAACGCATGGGCGTAAGAATAGCCATAGATGATTTTGGAACAGGATATAGTAACTTCTCATACCTTATGAAGTTAAAACCAGATTACTTAAAGATTGATGGATCTATCATAAAAAACATAGATAAAGACAAAAATTCAGAAGCTATTGTAGAAGCAATAATTCATTTTGCAAAGACTTTAAAACTAAAGACTATAGCTGAGTTTGTACACTCAAAAGAGGTTTATGATAAGTGCTATAAACTTGGAATTGATGAATTTCAAGGTTTTTATCTAGGTGAACCATCACCAAATCTGCTATAATATCTCCTTTATAAATAAGGAATCATATGACAACTCAAGAGCTATTTTTTAAACTACTTAGATACAAATCAATTACTCCAGATGATGACGGAGCACTATTTTTTATCGCCGATTACCTTTCAGATTATGAACATACTATTATAGATGTTGAAGATACAAAAAATCTTTTTATATATAAGAAATTTGGAGATGGCCCTCATCTTGCTTTTGCAGGACATATAGATGTTGTTCCTCCTGGCGATGGTTGGGAAAGTGATCCTTTTGAGCCAACTCTTAAAGATGATAAAATTTATGCTCGTGGAACACAAGACATGAAGAGTGGAGTGTGTGCTTTTGTACAAGCTATGAAAAACACAAAAGAGTTTAATGGAACACTTTCGGCCATTTTAACAAGTGACGAAGAGGGTGATGCAATACACGGAACGATAGAAGTTTTGAAGCACTTAAAAGAGATAAATTTTCTTCCTGATTATTGCATTGTGGCTGAGCCTACTAGTGAAGATGAATTTGGAGATGCTATTAAGATAGGACGTCGTGGTTCTATCAATGGTTATTTACATGTAAAGGGAAAGCAAGGTCATGCGGCTTATCCTGAAAAGTCAATAAACCCTATAAGTCAAATGTCACCTATCTTAGATAAAATTACAGATTACTATTTTGATGAGGGAGATGAAAACTTTGCTCCAAGTCAGTTGGTAGTGACAGATATACGAGCAGGTATGGAAGTAACTAACGTAACTCCTGCAAGCTTAAAAATGATGTTCAACGTAAGGAACTCTACAAATACAACAAAAGAAGATGTTCAAAACTATATTGAGAGTTTATGTGATGGTTTGGATTATAGTTTAAAACTAACACAAGGTTCTTTCCCTTTTGTTACATGTAGAGATAGCATAGTAGTTGAAGCTGTTCAAAATGCGTTGAAAGAAGTAACTGGTTCACAAGCTAAACTTTCAACAGCAGGTGGAACTAGTGACGCGAGGTATATATCAAAGTTTGGCATAGAGTCTATAGAGTGTGGAGTAACAAATGATACTATTCACGCTATTAATGAGAGATGTGGAATGGATGAGGTTGAAAAGCTTGAAAAAGTTTTTCTTCACGTAATAGAAAATTTTTAAGGAAAAATATGAACTACATTAGTACAAATAAAGCCCCAGCAGCAATAGGTCCATATAGTCAAGCAATAAATATAGGAGATATGATTTTTACTTCAGGTCAGATTCCTCTTAATGCATATGGTGCATTGGTTGAAGGCGATATAAGTGTTCAAACTAAACAAGTTTTAACAAATCTTAGTGAAGTTCTTGTAGCGAGTGGTAGTTCTTTAAAAAATGTTGTAAAAACTACAATATTTTTAGCCAATATGGAAGATTTTGCAGATGTAAATAAAGTGTATGCAGAGTTTTTTGGTACTCATAAACCAGCTCGCAGTACAGTCGCAGTTAAAACTTTACCATTAAAAGTAGGTATTGAGATTGAAGTAATAGCTATAAAGGGGTAATTCCCTTTTAGCTTATAGTATTTTTGCCCTACATTCTCTTGTTGTTTTGACGATTTTTTCTATATTTTTTACAACATAATCGTGTCCTTCTACGGCATTGTCATAAGATGTATATCTTCTATTAAAGAGTGAACTCTCATACATGACTTTACCACCATCTTTTTCAAAAACCATAGTTTCATAAACATTTACATTGTGATGCTGATTTAACCATGAGTGACGTACTTCCATTTTGATAGTTGAGATGAAAAATTTCTCTGAATCTACCTCTGATATATGTTTTAACTCTAGATCTTGATCGATAGTATGGTCCATGATTTTCCTTTTTTTTATACTAACCTAATTGTATAACAAATTAATGATATTTCAAACAGCACTTTATTTGTAGGAGTTAGAAACTTTATTTAAGTTTAAATGTTGAGTATAGTCCTAATGAATAAGAGCAAATTTTATACTAATTATTGTATGATACTTACAATAAAATTTAAAGTTCAAGGACACATTGTATGACGAACAAACATTATGAGGTCTTAGTTATTGGTGGTGGGATTTCAGGTGCTGCTCTTTTTTACGAATTGGCTAAATATACGGATGTAAAAAGTGTAGCTCTGCTAGAGAAGTATGAGAGTTTAGCAACACTAAATTCAAAAGGAACTAGCAATTCTCAGACTATTCACTGTGGTGATATTGAGACGAATTATACAGTTGAAAAAGCAAAAAGTGTTAAAAGAACTGCTAAGATGGTTGAGAAGTATTGTCTACAGTATAACTATCAAGATAAGTTTATGTTTGCTCATCAGAAGATGGCAATTGGTGTAGGTGACGAAGAAGTTGCTTACATGAGAAATAGATACGAAGACTTCAAAGAGCTTTTTCCATATCTTGAAGTTTTTGAGAAAGAGAAATTAAAAGAAATAGAACCAAAGCTTGTTTTCGATGAGAATGGTAATGAGCGACCAGAGAGCATAGTTGGTGTTGGCGTTGAGAGTGGAGAGTGGAGTACTGTTGATTTTGGTAAGATGGCAGATAGTCTTGTTGAAAATACGCAAAAAATTGATGGTGTGGTTACCGATGTGTTTTTTAATGCACAAGTTACTAGCATAAAGCAAGATGGTAAAATTCATGTTGTAGAAGCTGCTGGACAGACGTATACTGCTGATTTTGTAGTGGTTAATGCCGGAGCTCATTCACTCTATCTTGCACATAGAATGGGACATGGAACTGACTATGGTTGTTTGCCTATGGCTGGAAGTTTTTATGTGACGACCAAAAAAATTTTAAATGGTAAAGTTTATATGGTTCAACATCCTAAGTTACCATTTGCTGCACTTCATGGTGACCCGGATATACTTCTAAATGGTTTTACTAGATTTGGACCAACGGCACTAGCTCTTCCAAAACTAGAGCGTTATCATGGAAACGCTACTGTTATAGATTTTTTTAGAACTCTAAGATTTGATACCAATATAGTTAAGATTTTTTGGGATTTACTATCTGATTGGGATATATTCAAATATATATCAAGAAACTTTATGTTTGAAGTTCCATATATAAATAAAAGACTTTTTGTAAAAGATGCTAGAAAAATAGTTCCATCTTTACAACTTGAGGACATAGAGTATGCAGATGGTTTTGGTGGTGTTCGTCCGCAAGTTCTTGACAAAAAAAACCAAAAACTTATGCTTGGGGAAGCTAGTGTAAACCCAGGAACAGGAATCATCTTCAACATGACTCCAAGTCCAGGAGCTACAAGCTGTCTTGGAAATGCAGAACGTGATGTAAAATTGGTCTGTGCTTATCTTGGAAAGAAGTTTAATCAAGAAAAGTTCGACAAGGACTTGATTGAGTAATTCCTTAGACTTGTATGCAAAAATAGAGCCTTTAATAGGCTTTTATGATGAGTATGAAGAGTTGTACTCATCATACTTACAACTTCTCTACCCATTGGCTGTAAACTCAGTTTTAGATATAGGATGTGGCAATGGAAGATTGCTGAAACTTCTTAAAAAAAATGGCTTCAAAGCTTTTGGAATTGATAGAAGTGAAGAGATGACAAATAGAGCAAAAAAACTTGGCGTTAACGCGGAAGTAAAAGAGCTTAGTTCTTTACATGTAGACTCATTTGAGTGTGCTTTAGCAGTGGGCGATGTACTAAACTATATGCATGATGATGAGCTAGATAAGTTTTTCGATGAAGTAAAATCTGTTGTAAAAGAAGATGGATATTTTTTGGCAGACATCAATACTAAAGTTGGTTTTGAAGTGGCTGATGGTGTTATGGTAAAAGATAGTGATGAGAGTTTTTTAGCAGTTGAAGCTAACTATGAAGATGAAGTTTTAACTACGAACATAACACTTTTTGAAAAAACTGAAAAATCATATAAAAAATCATCAGGGCAAGTTTTACAATACTTTCACAAAAAAGTGAGATTTGAAAATCTAAAAAGTTTTAGACTCGTTGCTTCTTCAACTATATCTATGTTTAGTGATGAAGATGAAAAACTATTAATGCTTTTTCAAGTTATCTGACAATCTTACTTATCTCTTTAAAAACTTCATTTTTTGCACTTACACACAACTCAAATAGAATTGACTCATAAGTTGCGGGGATTGCTCCTGCTTGAATCATTCTTTGGATTGCAGAGTCTCTATTGTGAGGACTTCTTGAGCCAATACAATCAGTAACTAAAACAGGCATAAAACCAGCTTCAAGTAGGTCTAACACACTTTGCATGACACATACATGTGCCTCTATGCCAAAAACAATTACAAATTTTTTACTGTTTGACTTGATAGTTTCCATAGTTTCATCTGTTTTGCAGCAACTAAAAGTTACTTTTTCATGAACCACTACATCTTTTAAAAGCTCTTTTATAGGGCTTATTGTACTTCCAATGCCTTTTGGATACTGCTCATTTAATACAAAAGGAGTTTTGAAAAGTTTAAGACCTTTTATGAGTTTGATACTATTTTCTAGAACTTTCTCTTTTTTATAGATATGAGGATATAGTTTTTCTTGAATATCGATTACTAATACTTGAGTTTGCTTTGAATCTATTTTCATAAAACTATCCTTATTTTGTGATGTACATGTAGAATGGTTTAGATTCTAATTCCATATTTATCCAGATACCATTGTTTTGTGGTAGAGCATTGTTTGTTGAGTTTATGGAAGTATATGTTCTAGGAAGATCAAAAAGAACTTTAACATCTTTTTTTGAAAGAGCAGTTTTAGTACCACCTGTTATGATATTACAAAATTCACCAATACCATCACTTATTGCTTCTATATCATTTTGGTCTAACTTTTCACTTAGCATAGCTTCAACTGAGAGTTTTGCAATATCATTTGGAAATACTAAAACAAACTGCCCCTCAATATCACCTTTAAATTGCATAATAGAACTAACTATACTGTTTTTTATACTTTGGTCAAACGGACTAATACTATGAGAAGTTTTTGTTGCTTTTAATCCTGTCATAGTTTCTAAATTATCTACTGCTGTGTCTGTAAAAACAGCCAGATTTGATATAAGTTTTCTTGAAAGTAAAAAAGCTTTTTTGGTTGGATCTTTTTTCTCTTTTATTAAGTTAATTTTAGTTTGATTTACTGAGAAATCTACATTTGTATCTGTAATTTTTCTTTTAAATTCTTCAATATCTTTTGTATATAATATATTGTGCTCATATCTTGTAAGCATAGAAGCTTGTCTGTCTAATTCTTCCTCATTTTCACCATCATCAAACATGAGAATTCTTAACTGGTTTTTGAAATTTTTAGTATTTAAAAAGAGTTGTGCTAAACCAAATGTTTTAAATAGTTTTATGTAGGTATTTTTAGTTTGTTTTTTAAGAAACTCATATTGAATAGTAGTAAACTCACCTATAGCAATAGGAATCTCTATAAAAGAACACATTTTTTGAAGTTCTTCAACAAGCTTTTTAAGAGTATCAAAATCATAAGTAACATTTTGAATAGAGATAAAAACTCCACTAAGATTTCTACTGTTTATGGCATCTTTCATATCTCGTATCTCTTGAAATAGCAGTCTGTTACTTCTCTCATCTATCTTACTTTCATATGTAAAGTAGACTATTTTATCTTTTATACTTTTCATAACGAGAGTTTATCAAAAATATGGTTATATAACATTGAATTTGGTATCATAAGATTATGATTGATTATGATAAAGTATATAATGCAACAAAAAACTTTATAGTCTTATATGTTGAAGATGATGAATTCTTTTTGAAAGAGACTACAGGAATTTTTATAGAATTGTTTTCAAGGGTTGATATAGCAACTAATGGTAAAGATGGATTAGAGCTATATAAGTCCCATATTATTAAAGAGAACAGATCTTACGACATAGTAATTACAGATATAAGTATGCCCTATATGAATGGAATAGAATTAACAAAAGAGATATACAAGATAAATGAAAAGCAACCTATTATTGTTATATCTGCACATGATGATTCAAAATATCTTTTAGACCTTCTCAATATGGGAATTGAACAATTTTTGGTAAAACCAATAGACTTTGATATACTCTTAACAGTTCTTTTTGGAGTACTCTCAAAGATTAAAAAAGTAGATATTTCACAAGAGAAAAGAGACATAGTTAGATTGAAGGGTGGCTATTATTGGAAGAATGATAGCTCACTTCTTTTAAAAGATAAAAATGTTATAAAACTAACAAAAAAAGAGACATTTCTAATAGAAGTTTTTATTAAAAACAGATATAAGGTTTCAACTTTTCAAGAGATAATAAATAGTCTATATGTTGATCCACAAACTGTATCTGACGAAATGCTAAAGCCTATTATCTCAAGATTAAGAAAAAAGATACCAGAACAGACTATAGAAAATGTGTATGGACTAGGATATAGATTGGTTTTTTAGATTGAAAATAAAATTTTAAACTCTATCCCTTTATCTCTATTTTCTACACTAAGTTTTCCATTATTATGCTCTTCTATTATTATTTTTGACATATATAGCCCTAATCCCGTTCCATTTTTTCTATTTTTTGTGGAAAAATAAGGATCAAAAATATGTGGAATAATTTCTGGCTTTATACCACCACCATTATCTAATATCAAGATGATATAGTTCTCTTTCTCTTTTCTAGTACTAATTATTATTTCTGGATTTTTTATGTTTTTATCTATAAAGTTGTCTTCTGAATTTTTTAAAATATTTAAGATTACTTGCATTAGTTCATTTTGATATATTATTATATTGTCATCTATTTGATAGTTTGTTATTATTTTGATATGTCTATTTTTCATAGCTGTTGAAATTATTTGTAATGCTTTTTTTATAGGCGTTGTTATGGGAGTAGATTCTTTCTCTTTATCTGGCTTGAAAAAATCTCTAAAGTCATCTATCGTAGTAGATAAGTATTGTATATATTTTCCTATTTCATTGTATCTAGTGTCTGTTAGTTTTAGATACTCTTCTTTTTCACTTTGGTTAGAAAAGTCTATTTTTCTATTTTTTAGTTGTAATTTCATACTAATTATGGCACTTCCTATGGAGCCTAAAGGTTGCCTCCATTGATGTGCTATCATACTAATCATCTCTCCCATTTGAGCTAAACGAGATTGCTGTAAAAGTTGTTCATCTCTTCTTTTTTGCTCTTTTCTTAGTTGTTTTTCTATGGTGATGTCTTTCGTAACCATTAGAATACTTTTTTTATCAGGCATAAGGGCAAAATCTATAACTACATCAATTTTTTTGTCATTTTTTATAATATGCTGTTTTTCATATCCATAAAAGAACCCTTTACTTTGAACTATTTTAAGTATATTTTTTGATCTGTCTTTAGACCTTGTGGTTGTAAGTTCTAAAGAAGATGTTTTGTAAAACTCCTCTTTTGAAAAGCCTGTTATTTTTTCATAGGCACTATTTACTAGTAAAAAATTGGAGTTTAAATCTATGATGGCAATTCCATTCTTAACAGTATTGAAAATTTTTTCAAATAGCTGAGTTGATTTTTTTATCTCCTCAATTTGTCGGGAAACCCTGTTTTCTAGGCTATTATTTAGCTCTTGTATTTTTTTGTTAGTAAGGTTTAGAGTTCTGTTTTGTTGAACTTTAAAAAAGATAAATATTGATATAAAAGTTGCTATGATTAAAAATATGAAACTTTTTATCCATGTTGCGTATATAATAAAAAATGAGTTATTGGGATTTACTATGATTGGGTTATCTATATTTAAATCTTCTACTTTTAAGCCATATTTATTTAAGTTTTTTTCATTTATATATAGGTTGTTTCCTTCTGTGTACTTGAATTTTATATTTTTAATAGTGGTTCCGCCAAAGTATTTAATAACATCTGTAGCGACTGCTTTTCCTGTTGCTTTGCTATCGACACAATCTCCACCTATAATATTTGTTTTTGGAAGATTAGTGTAGATACTATCGTGAGTTATCATTGGATTTTTATACACTCTAGTTATCTGCTCTAAAGCTAGCATTGTATTGATATGCTTTTCATTTTTATTGAAAGCTGCAAAAACCATGAGTATTAAAACTGAATTTTTATCATAATTTCGTAGTTTTTTTATTACTTCTTCTATATTCGAGTAGTCTAGGTATATAAAAATTATATCTTTTTGATTGGCGTATTTCTTTTTATAATCTTCTATTATTTTGTGAGATGTTATTGTGTTGTCACCTACAAGATAGATAGTTTTTAAGTCTTTTTTGATTTTTCTTGCAAGTTTTAAGTTGGCAAGAGGATTTTTCTCTTCAAAAACACCTGCAAATAGGTTTTTATTGAGAGTTTTTGCAAGCGTTAAGTTGTTGACACCAGAGAAGAAAAATTTTACTTTTTTAAATAACTCAATTTTTTGATTTTTTATTACAAAGTTAATAGCATTATCATCAGTTGTTATAACAACATCTAAATTAATATCTTTGTACTTATTGACATAAAAGTTAAGTAGATTTTGTTCTGTTCGTTTGTTTGGTTTAAACGCTTTTGTATCCATAAACTCTACAAATATGTTTATCTTCTTATCCGTTTTGAGCGTTTTTACTATTGAGTTTGATTGTTCTGTTGTCCACTTAGATGTTGGAGAGTAAGAGTTAAGAACTAAAACATTCTGGCTAAATAGATGTGTAGAGATTAGTAACATATACAACAACAATTTCATATTTAGTACCTTAATTTATAATGAATTTGCATTATACTCTGTTTTGCAATTATTGTGCAAACCTCTTAGGCTAAAATTAATTGATAAAAATTTATTTAAAGGGGGGTTTATATGTTAGTAGTTATCTTACTATTGGCTATAGGTTTTATTGTTGTTGCAACAAGTAAATGGAAGTTGCATCCTTTTCTTGCACTGTTGATCGCAGCGTATGGTATCGCATTGAGTGTTGGCATGGGGCATGCTGATATTGCGAAGACTATCACTAAGGGATTTGGTGGAATTCTTGCATATATTGGTATTGTTATTGTATTAGGTACCATCATAGGTGTTATACTTGAAAAGAGTGGAGCAGCTATAAAGATGGCAAATATAGTTTTAAAAATAGTCGGTAAAAAACGTCCAGTTCTAGCCATGTCTTTTATAGGGTATATTGTATCAATTCCAGTTTTTTGTGATAGTGGATTTGTTATCTTGAATGCTTTAAAAAGATCTATGGTAAAAGAACTGCAAGTTTCAGGTGTCGCCATGAGTGTTGCTCTTGCAACAGGACTTTTTGCTACTCATACACTTGTTCCTCCAACACCAGGACCAATAGCGGCAGCTGGTAACTTGATGGTTGACAATCTTGGGCTAGTGATTCTTTTTGGTATAGGTATCTCCTTGATAACTATGTTTGCAGGTTATCTTTGGGCAATAAGAGCAGGTAAGATTTATACAAGTGGAGAAGATACTCTTGTTGATTTAGAAAAAGATGGCGAAGTGATAGAAAAGTATGGTAAACTGCCTTCAGGATTTAAATCATTTGCACCTATTTTTGTTCCAATTTTACTAATGGCTATGTCTAGTATTGTTAAGCTTGGTTTTAGTGATATGAGTGACACAGGATTGTATAAATTCTTTTTATTTTTAGGAACTCCAACAAATGCACTTTTTGTAGGTGTATTGTTTGCAACTCTACTTTTACCAAAACTAAATGAAGAAACACTCTCTGGTTGGGTAGGTGAAGGTATTAAAAATGCTGGTGAAATTTTGATTATTACTGGTGCTGGTGGAGCATTAGGCGCTGTCTTAAAAGCTAGTGGTATTGGCGGATATTTAGGAGATGTACTTCAGACTTTAAGTTTAGGTATACTTGTTCCATTTATCATAGCCGCGGCTCTTAAGTCTGCACAAGGCTCATCAACAACAGCTTTAGTTGTAACCTCTACTATAATCTTCCCTCTACTTGCTAGTTTAGGATTAGATAGTGAGATAGGTAAAGTTCTTACAGTTATGGCAATTGGTGCTGGAGCGATGACAGTAAGTCACGCAAATGATAGTTTCTTCTGGGTTGTTTCAAGGTTTAGTAAGATGGATGTTGCAACAGCATACAAATCGTATACAATGGCAACTCTAATTCAAGGTCTAGTAACCATTACTGTAGTCATGATTCTAGCAGGAGTTTTACTCTAATACAAAGGTAAATTATTTGAAAGTTTTAATTGCGATTGATTCTTTTAAAGGTTGTGCAAGCTCTTATGAGCTTGCACAACACATAAAAAAAGGAATCTTAAAAGTTTATCAAGAAGCCAAAGTGGTAGTTTGTTCTATTGCTGATGGTGGCGAAGGTACTGTTGAAGCACTTTCGTTAAGCGATGGTGCAAAACTGATTTCTACTACATGCAAGGATCCTTTAGAAAACGATATTGAAGCAACATATACTATACTTAAAGATGGTGTTGGTGTTATAGAAATGGCAAGTGCAAGTGGCTTGCCTCTTGTTCCTCTAGCAAAAAGAAATCCCTCTATTACTACTACTTATGGTACGGGTGATCTTATCAAAGATGCTATTAAAAGAGGTGTTCGAGAGTTCATTGTAGGCATTGGTGGAAGTGCAACAAATGATGCTGGGCTAGGCATGCTAAGAAGCTTTGGATTTGTCTTTTTAGATAAATCAGGACACGAGATTAGCTTAGCTAAAGATTTAGGAAAAATTGTAAAAATTGATAAATCAAAGAGTTTAAAAGAGCTAAAAGAGTGTAAGTTTATGGTTGCTTGTGATGTAAACAATCCTTTGTTTGGTAAAAATGGAGCAGCACGTATATACGCTAAACAAAAAGGTGCTGCTAATACTATGGTTTTAGAGCTAGATGAGCAACTTAGGCTTTTTGCGGAGGTTGTAAAAAAAGAGTATGGTAAAGATTTTGCTAATTGCGCTGGAAGTGGGGCTGCAGGTGGACTTGGTTTTGGCTTTCTATCATTTTTAAATTGTGAACTCAAATCAGGCATAAAAATCATCTTAGAGCAGTTAGAAATAGAGTCAAAAATAAAAGATGCAGATTTTGTTATAACAGGTGAAGGAAAGATAGATAAACAATCATCAATGGGAAAAGTAATTCATGGCATAGGGAGTGTTTGTAAAGGGTATAGTGTACCTTGTATTGCACTTAGTGGCAATTCTTATGAAGCAGATTTTAGTGTCAATGAGGTTGGAGTAACTTCTTATTTTTCTATTTTGAACTCTCCTTTAAGTCTTACTGAAGCGATGGACAGACAAAATACTCTTAGTTTGATAGCAAAAGAGAGTGAACAGTTGTTTAGACTAATAAAGGCTTCAAGGCAGATTTGATTTTTTTTTGTTATAATCTAGTAATAAACAAAGAGTATAATAAATAAAAAAAGGAAGTGCAAATATGCGTAAAAAGACAAAGATTTTAGCGACAGTTGGACCAGCAAGTGATAGTTTAGAAGTTTTAGAGGGGTTGATAAAAGCAGGGGTCAATGTATTTCGTCTAAATTTTAGCCATGGCACGCATGAGTATCACTCACAAACTATTGCAAAGATAAGAGAAGCTTCAAGAAATGTAAATATCAAAGTAGGGGTTTTACAAGATATATGTGGTCCTAAAGTAAGAGTTGGAAAACTTGAATCCGATTTTTATCTCAAAAAAGGTGATAGAGTAATTTTCACTAAAGAGAAAATTGAAGGTAAAAAAATAGATGACAATACTTATAAAGCTTGTATAAATCAACCAAATATATTGGGTATGATAAAACAAGATGAGTACATCTACATGTGTGATGGCTCAATAAGAGCAAAAGTCATGAGCATTGGTGAAGAGGTAGTAACTCATATTGACAATGATGGAAGACTATCTTCAAATAAAGGTGTAAATTTTCCAAATACCGTTATAAATATAGAAGTAATTACTCCAAAAGATGAAAAAGATTTACTATGGGGTGCTCAAAATGATGTAGATTTTGTAGCTATCTCTTTTGTTCAAAATGCAAAAGATGTTCTTCGTGCTCGTGGGTTGCTAGAAGGATATGGCTCAAAAGCTCAAGTCTTTTCAAAGATAGAGAAGTTTGATGCAGTTGAAAACCTTGAAGAGATTTTAGAAGTTAGTGATGGCATTATGGTTGCTCGTGGTGATTTGGGTATAGAAGTTCCTTACTCAAAAGTTCCTACAATTCAGAAAAAGATTATCCGTATGGCGAACTCTGCTTCTAAGCCTGTAATTACTGCAACACAAATGCTTTTGTCTATGACCGAACACGACATGGCAACAAGAGCGGAGATAAGCGACGTAGCAAATGCAGTTTTAGATGGTACTGATGCAGTTATGCTTTCTGAAGAGAGTGCAATAGGGATTAACCCTGTTAATGTTGTGGAAGTTATGACAAACACTATCATAGAAACAGAGAAGATTTACTCTTATAATAAGTTTGGCAAGTTTGAGTATATGGATGATACAGATATCATCACAGCATCAGTTGCAAAACTAGCTAGAAACCTAAAGGCAAAAGCCATTCTTTCTCTTACTAGTTCAGGTAAAAGTGCAAAAAAACTAGCACGTTATAGAATTGAAAATGATATTTATGCTATTACGCATAACGAGAGAGTTGCACGTTCTCTTACTATGACTTGGGGAGTTCATCCTATCATGAACATTGATTTGAGTTCTTCAGAAGAGATGCTAGGACGTGCGCTTCAAGTAGGAGTAAGAAAAGGATTTATTGATACAAATAAAACTTATATTGTGACAGCTGGCTATCCTGCAGGGATTGAAGGTAGCACAAACTTTTTACATATACTGAAGAAAGAGCAGATGGAATACTATTTAAAACTTTGTTTCTTATAGAAAATTTACAATAGCTACACGTTCATCTGTTATACTCTTTTTACTAGGAGTTTACAATGAATATATTGAAACAAAAAAATTGGAAAATTAGCGAAAATGAAGTAACAGATGAGTCTCTTTTTAAAAAAAGAAGAGACTTTCTTAAACTAGGAGCTGCTGCTTTAGTCTCATCATCGGTAGTTGCTGAAAAATTGGCTGCTGTAGAGAGTGTTAAAAGAGCATCATTGGAATTTAAAAAAACATCTTTTGGAAAAGGCTTAGAGTTAAATTCATTTGACCAAGCAAGTACCTATAACAACTTTTATGAGTTTTCACTCAACAAAAAAGACCCTGCAAAACTAGCTCATACTCTGAAACCAAATCCTTGGGAAATAGAGATAAGTGGAGAAGTAGAGAAGCCTATGTACATAGACCTTCACGAGATATTTGCTTCATACCCACTTGAAGAGAGAATTTATCGTTTTCGTTGTGTTGAAGGGTGGAGTATGGTAGTTCCTTGGATTGGGATTACTTTGGCTCATATACTAAAAAAAGCAAAACCAACTTCTAAAGCAAAGTATGTGAAGTTCATAACTGAGCTTGACCCTGAGATGTTTCCAGACCAAAAAAGAGGAATCTTTGGAAATGTACCTTACCCTTATGTTGAGGGATTACGAATAGATGAAGCGATGAATGATTTAACTTTTATGGCGGTCGGTATGTACGGTAAAGCTCTTCCAAATCAAAATGGAGCACCAATTCGTTTAGTTGTACCTTGGAAGTATGGTTTTAAGAGTATTAAATCTATAGTAAGTATTGAGTTAGTTGAAGAAGAGCCACTAAACACTTGGAAACAAATCAATGAAGCAGAGTATGGTTTTTATGCAAATGTAAATCCTGAGGTAGATCACCCAAGATGGTCACAAGCTAAAGAGAGAAAACTAGGAAGTTTTTTCAAGAATAAAACAGAGATGTTCAATGGCTATGGTACCGAGGTAGCACAGATGTACAAAGGTATGGATTTAAGAAAGTTATATTAATGAAAAAAACTATTATTTTTATAGTTCTGTTATTGCCATTTTTATACCTTTTATGGAGTGTTCAAAGTGCGAATGACCCCATAAAATACATTTTTAGTTTTACAGGAGTTAGTGCAGTTGTAATTCTTATGATTTTACTTAGTATAACTCCTATAAAAAAGGTGATAAACCTAGTCAAATATAGAAAGATGATAGGGCTTTTTGCTTTTTTCTATGCTCTACTACACTTTTTAAATTTCTATATTTTAGATGCACAGCTTGATTTTGCCTTTGTAGTTAAAGAGACGCTGGACAAACCTTTTGTATATCTAGGAATGATTGCATTTGGTATATTGTCATTTATGGCACTAACTTCAACAAAAAAACTATTTAGAAAGTTTAGTAGTTGGCACAAACTCGTCTATATATCTTTGGTGCTTGTAACTATACACTCAAGCATGGCACAAAAAGTTTTAAGCTCTTTGGAGTATACTTTTATTGTAGCTACATGTATACTTTTAGGATATAGACTTTATACGAAGTTCTTACCAAAGGTAAAGCTTCAGTGAGAGGAATTTAACTTGGAACTTGTTTCAAGTTAAAGGAGAAATTAGATGAAAAAAACAAACGCCGCTCGGATACTAGACAAGCATAAGATTGATTATAAAATTTTAACGTATGAAGTAGATGAAAATGATTTAAGTGCTTTACATGTAGCAAAAAATTCAAATAGAGATATAAAAACCATTTTTAAAACTCTTGTAACAGTAGATGAAAAAAACAACTATATCGTTGCTTGTATATCGGGAGATGAAGAGCTTGATTTAAAAGCTTTAGCAAAAGTAGCAAAAGTTAAAAAATGTGTCATGCTGCCAATGAAAGAGGTTTTAAAAGTGACAGGCTATGTTAGAGGAGGGTGTTCTCCCTTTGGTATGAAAAAGAGTTATAGAACGTTTATAGACAGTAATGCACTCTTACATGTAGAGATTTCAGTAAGTGCAGGAGTGAGAGGACAGCAGTTGCTTTTAGCTCCGCAAGATTTCCAAAAAGCTCTACATGTAGAGTTTGAAAAGGTTGTACATGTATAGTCTTTCTGTAGCCAATTTACTCTATTTGCTTATACCAGTATTGTTTGTAGCTTACTTTTACTTTAGGTGGGTAGGTAACAAGCTAGAGATACTCTACGCAAGTGCTAGAATGCTTCTTCAACTTCTGCTTGTTGGTTACTTACTATCTTATGTGTTTGATTCTAAAACTTCGTATATGACTATTTTTATTGTAGTGGTCATGATAAGTGCGGCAAGTATGATAACCCTAAGAAACATAACTTATAAAAATTTTGCAGTTTACAAGATGATTTTTTTCTCTATTTTTGTGGGTGGAAGCGTAAACCTTTTTTTAGTTCTCTACTTTGTTTTAGAGTTAGATACTTTTGATAACCCAAGATATATAATTCCAATTGCAGGCATGCTTTACGCAAACTGTATGAATGCAGTATCGTTAGTAGCAGAGAGATTTGAAAAAGAGAGAGAAGTGCATGATTATGAAAAAGCAAGGGCTATCTCTTTTAAAGCTTCTCTTATTCCTCAAATTAACTCTTTTTTAGCAGTTGGCTTAGTTTCACTTCCAGGTATGATGACAGGACAAATTCTTTCAGGAGTTGACCCTATAGTTGCTGTTCGTTATCAAATTATGGTTATGTTTATGGTTTTGGGAAGTTCTGGGATTAG